>JAUMSA010000106.1 GCA_031293105.1 Butyricicoccus sp.
GTCTGCTCGATTGCGGATGCCTATGGGATTGGCCCCGAGCGCATGCCGCGCTTTTTCGTGGCCTTGCAGGAAAATACCGAAGAATTGGAACGGATGCGCGCCGAGGTCGATGAGGACTATGCTTATGAAAAGCTGCGGCTCAAAGCCGAGCAAGTGACCGGCATGCCGATTACGTATCTGTATGAGTACGAAGCGAAGGCATGTCCCTAATGACGCTGCATCTGCCGGTTTCCGTGTGAATCATGCAATCTTGGCGCATACTGAAATTGGAAAGGATGATTGGGTCATGTATCCATATCACAACCGCATAAAGCAGCGCATACAGGCCGGAGAATTGATCGGCTATGAGTTTGTAAGCGATTATCCGAGAATTGGCGAGGCGCTGGTGCTGCATTTTCGTACGGCTCCATTTATAAGGCCCATACGGCCACATAAATATGCAGAGTATGTCGATATTTTGGTAGAATGGAACAGGAAAATAGACGAACACAAGGAGGAATGACCATGCATCAGGAATCGATCAAGCGCATTGCGAAGCACTACGGCTTTCGGCATCAGGCCATGAAGGCCGCCGAGGAATGCAGCGAACTGGCAGCCGCCCTGTGTAAGCTGGTTTCGGGCGAAGGCGGCCGCACGGCGGTCATCGAAGAAATGGCCGATGTGATGATTATGCTGCGGCAGATGCAGTATCTCATGCGTATCGACCGCAAAGGGCTGGATACCTGCATCGGGAAGAAAATTTCTCGGCAGCTGACGCGAATGCAGAACGAACCTCTTGACAAATCCAAAAATCGGCCTATTATTAGAAATCAAACCGTGCTCGAGATCGAATGGTATCAAGAGCTGTATGATAAAGCGCGGCGGGCACAGATTGCTGCCGCCGAGGATGCCGAAGCGCTGCGGCAGGAAAATGCGCAGCTGCGGCGTCAATTACATAAGGCACAGTGCGGGGCTTAGCCCCGCGCTTTGCATTCGTGTCCAAATTGGATAAGGTGAATTGCCCCGCAGGGGGCAAGAGAAGATGCCCTGGGGCACACGGGGAGGACATATGGCAAAACGACATAAAATGATCATCGCCGGGCGGCTGGTGTCCGAGATCGCCTATTCGGTCGCCCATCCGCGCGACCCGGAGCACGTCCGGCAGGCCAAGACCAAAATGAGCACCAAGGCCCGGCAGAAGCAAAACCTCAAAGCTGCCTGCCGGGCGCTTGAGCTGCTGCTGGCCGCCAACTTTACCGGGCGCGACCTGGTGCTGACGCTGACCTATCGGGACACCGATCTGCCGGAGAATCGCACGGCGGCGGTGCGCTGCCTGCGCCGGTTCTTCCGCGACCTGCGCGCGGCCCGCAAAAAGCAGGGACAGGAACTGAAATATCTCTATGTGACCGAAAGCAAGCACGAGCGCGGGCGGCTGCATCATCATGTTGTGGTGAACGCCACCGGCCGCGATCTGGAAGTCATCCGTTCGCTTTGGCGGTGGGGCGATGACATCGAAATGCGACCGGTCGAGGTGTGGCATTATAAGGCGCTGGCCGACTACCTGGCCAAGGAACCCAAAGAAGCGGGCACCTGGAACGGCAAACGAATGTGGACGCCATCGCGGAACCTCAAGCGGCCCGAGCAGAAATGCGGCTGGCTGGATGAGCGCATGACGCTGTCGTCGCCGCCGGGTGCGCTGGTACTGGAATCGTCCAGCGAGCGAAACGAGTTCGGGGAATATGTGTACCTGAAGTATCTGCTGCCCGAACCTGCGCCGCGGCCCTGTCGGCCAGCCCGACGAAAAATCAATAAAGCCCTTTCTTTTTCGGGCTTGGAACCATGTATATCTTATGGTCAAGGGGTGTAGAAAGCGCGTGCAAGCCCTTGCGGAACCCGAAAAAACCGACTACAATGAATAACAGGAGAGCAACATGATTAAAAACGGTTGGTATTGCTGTCCCAAATGCGGACGCAAGCTGTTCCCGGTTGGGGACAAGACATTGATTCGCAATCTGGAATATCAGTGCAAGCACTGCAAAGAAAAATTCAACATCGAAATCGAGCCACGAGCCTTGGAGCCAGGAGCCTAACACGACACGGAAATATCCGGTCGAGTTAGGCTCTTTTTTTGTTTGTCCAGAGGAGGTGCAGGATGGAAAAATTCAAGTCTTTGTCTGAGATCGCGGACGAATACACCGCGAACGTCGAGAGCATGAAACGACACCGCGATGCGCTGTACGAGCGCATGCAGGCCGAACCCAAGGCCGAGGTGCGCTTCCGGCTGTACCGGTCGATCAACGCACTCAGCAGGGCCATCGGCGACAGCCAGCACGCAATCGCGGTCATGCGGGGCGATATTCGTGGCTAAGCCCTGGGCGAAAGCGTTCTACAACTCGGCAGCCTGGCAGCAGACGCGGCTGGCCTACATGACATACCGGCATGGCTTGTGCGAACGCTGCGGCGCGCCCGGCCTGATCGTGCATCATCGCAAGGCGCTGCGGCCGCAGGACATGGATAACCCCAAGCGCACGCTTGGCTGGTCTAACCTCGAGCTGTTGTGCCATCGCTGCCACGATCTCGAACACATGAGCAAGCATCCGGCGGCGTTATGCCGGTTCGATGCGGACGGAAATATACTCCCCCCATTCCCGAAAAATGACTGACCGCGCCCAGACCGCATCCCGGAGAAGAACTTAGCTGAGTGGGGCGTGCGGGAGGGGTGTAGCAGAAAGGAGGCGGTGCAATGCCCAAAATCACGACGGATACAAGAATCAAACGCGAGCGCGAGCAGCTCGAAAAAATCTTTGCGGGACTGGACGAAAACCGCCGGAATACCGCCGCTTCCCTGATCGAAAACGCGGCTTTCATGGCGGTGACGCTGGCCGATCTGCGCAAAACCATCACCGAAAACGGCGTGGTTTCCGAATACCAGAACGGCGAAAATCAATGGGGCACCAAGAAGTCGCCCGAGGTCGAGGTGTACAACACGATGGTCAAAAATTACACGGCGATCATCAAGACGCTGTGCGACATGCTGCCCGAGGAGAACGCCGAAGCCAATGCCCTGCTCACCTGGCAGAAGGCAAACGGGAGGGCGGTCTGATCGATGGCTGATTCCCGCTTAGTGCGCGAGCGTCTGCTGCGCCGCATGGAGCGCGACGCGAAGAAAAATCCTGCGCCAGAGGGTGAACACTGGCTCGAGCAATACGCCTACGCGGTGCTGACCGGTAAAATCATCGCCTGCCGCAAGGTGCGGCTGTTGTGTGCGCTGTTGCTGGACAAAATCCGGCGGCCGGAAAAGTACAAGCCGTGGGTGTTCAATTTGGACACCGCGAACGTGCATATCGCATTTGTCGAGCGGTTCTGCAAGCAGCCGCAGGGGCAGCTTGGAGCGCCGCTGAAACTGGAACTATTCCAGAAGGCGCGCTGGCAGGCCATTTTCGGCTTTGTCCACCAGGACACCGGCCTGCGGCAGTATCAGGAGGTCATGATCGTCGAGGGGCGCAAGAACGGCAAAACGACCGAGTGCGCCGCAATCGAGATCGACCTGCTGGTCAACGACAACGAAGGCGCACCCGAGATTTATTCCATTGCGACCAAGCGCGAGCAGGCGGCCAAGTCGTATACCGCCTGCGTCAACATGCGCAAACAGTCACCCGAGCTGTTCCGCGCCATCCGCAAGCGGCAGGGCGATCTGTATTATCCGGCAAACCTTGGCACGATCTCGGCGCTGGCGTCCGCGGCCAACAGTCTGGACGGCTTGAACGCCCATGGCGTGCTGGTCGACGAGCTGGCCGCGATCAAAAACCGTGCCATCTACGACGACATGAAACAATCCATGTCCGCCCGCGAGCAGCCGCTGCTGTTCTCGATCTCGACCAATGGCTTTGTGCGCGAGTGCATCTTCGACGCGCAGTATGCCTATGCGGCAGGCGTCTTGGAGGGCACGATCATAGACGATCATTTCCTGCCGTGGATTTACGAGCTGGACGAGCGGGAGGAATACAAGAACGAAAAGTGCTGGGCGAAGGCCAACCCCGGCCTCGGCACGATCAAGAAGGCCGAGTACCTGCGGCAGATGGTCAAAAAGGCCGACGCCGACCCGTCTTTCCTACCGACCGTGCTGGTCAAGGACTTCAATCTCAAGGAGAACGCCGCGACCGCATGGCTGACGTGGGCCGAGTGTTCCAACCCGGCGACCTTCGATATCGCGTTCGATTACTGCATCGGCGGCATGGACGCAGCCGACAGCATCGACCTGTGCGCCGCGACAGCCATCTGCCAGCGGCCGGGCGACCCGAAAATTTACCGGCGCAGCATGTACTGGCTGCCGCAAAGCGTCCTGGACGCGGACGCGGCTTCCGGCAACCGCCGCGAGCGCGACAACGTTCCCTATTCGCTTTGGGTCAAACGCGGCCTGATGCGCGCCGTACCGGGCAACAAGGTCGACAAGCAGGTGCTGCTCGACTGGTTCATCGAGCTGCGCGACGAGGACGATCTGTATGTGCGCTACATCGGGTACGACCCGTGGCACATCGACGACAGCCTGCTGGACCGCTTCAAGGCCGAGTTCGGCGCGGGGTGCATGATTCCCGTGCGGCAGGGCACGCTGTCGCTTTCCCAGCCGATGAAAGACCTCAAGGCCGATCTGGCCGCGGGTCTGGTAGTGGACAACAACAATCCGGTCGATAAGTGGTGCCTTGTCAACACCGAAGTGCGCACCGACATCAACGGCAATATTCAGCCGGTCAAGGTGACCGACGGACGACGCCGCATCGACGGCACGGTCGCGCTGATCTGCGCCTACAAGGTGCTGCAGGACAAGCGCGACGACTATGTGAACATGAACGAGGAGGCATGACATGGGGCTTTTTGAAAAGCTGTTTCATCGGCCGCCGCCAGGCGGGGACATGCGGGCGTACTTCAAAACGCTTACCGCCTATCAGCCGGTCTACACGACCTACCGCGGCGGGCTGTATGAGATGGAGCTGACGCGCGCAGCGATTGCGACCTTTGCCAGACATTGCAGCAAGCTACATCTGGAACTAGTGGGCGACGCGCGGCCGGAGCTTAAGCGCGTACTCGGGCAGCAGCCCAACCCATGGATGGATGCCAGCAAGTTTTTGGCGCGGCTCGCCACCATCTACATGGTGCAGAACAACGCCTTTATCGTGCCGATGGAGGACACGGCGGGCAGGCTCGTCGGGTATTTCCCCGTCCTGCCGCAGCAGTCCAGTATCCGCGAGGTAAGCGGCGAGCCGTATCTGCTGTACCACTTCTGGGGCGGGCAGAGCGCGGCGATCGAACTGTCCCGCGCGGGGATTTTGACCCAGCACCAGTATGAGGACGACTTTTTCGGGTCGGATAACCGTCCGCTGACCCCGACCTTGCAGGTCATGCATGCGCAGGATGAGGGCATTATCAACGGCATCAAAAACGCGACTACGATACGCTTTCTCGCGCGGATTACGGGCAATGTCAAGCCCAAAGACATTGACGCGGAGCGCAAACGCTTTGCTGCGGATAACCTTGCGGGCAACGACACGGGCGTGATGATGTTTGATAACAAGTTTGCGGACGTCAAACAGATCGAGAGCACGGCGCTGGTGGTCAACCCACGTCAGCAGGAGCTGATTCGGCAGAGCGTGTTCAGCTATTTCGGCACGAATGAGAAAATCCTGACCAACACCTACACCGAGGACGAGTGGAACGCCTACTACGAGGGCAGCATCGAGCCGTTTGCCATCCAGCTTTCGCTCGTGCTGACCGCGATGACCTTTACTCCCGCCGAGATCGCGCAGGGCGCGGGCATCATCGCAACGGCCAACCGCCTGCAATACGCGAGCAACAACACCAAACTGAATATCGTGACGCAGCTGTTTGACCGCGGCTTTTTGACCCATAACATGGGCCTGGAAATCTTCAACATGCCGCCAGTCAAGGACGGCGACCGGTATTTCATCCGCAAGGAATATGCAGAGGTGTCGGACGTGTCCAAATTGAACACCGAACCAAAGGAGGACGACGACAATGGCGATCACGCCGGAAACCCGTGATTACCGCACGTTTGAGGTGCGGGCGCTGCCGCAGGAAGGCGGCGACGGGCAAAAACAATGCCGTGTCGAAGGATACGCCGCGGTTTTCGACCAGGAAACCGTGCTGTACGAGTATGACGGCATCCAGTACAAAGAAGTCATCGACCGAAACGCATTTGCGGGAGCGGAAA
>JAUMSA010000114.1 GCA_031293105.1 Butyricicoccus sp.
CCTTCTACATAATCGAGTGCCTGTTCATCTTCCCGGGTCATCTTGGCCGGATAGCCAAAGCATTGCGTCAGCGCCTGCAAACTGTGGGCAATATTCAAATTGATGTCCTGCTCGGTTGTGCCGTTAGAACCGACCGCACCGCCATCAAAGCCCCCATGGCCTGCATCGATGACCAGGGTTGGGTACGACTGTTCCGACGAAAAGACACTCACCCAGTCCCGGCCCGTTGTTGACCCAAACGCCAACAAAAGGGCTGTAGCAGTCAGCAAAGCTGCACAAATCCAGCGTTCTTTCCATGCCATAGCGTTTCCCCCTGTCCCCATCGGTAAATCATGGCCTGGATATACCTATGCATCAGGAGAACGCCATATGCCTTTTGATTATAGCACAATTTACCTGACTCTGCGCAGGTGATTTTCTGTGGAACATTTTATCCCGGTGAGCAGTTACATCGTATCCCTTGTCTTCCCACACGGCTTATGCTACAATGAATTACAAAATGAGGTGATTTTGTGAAAAAGCTGCTTGCTGTTATCGATTATCAAAACGATTTTGTTTCCGGCGCTTTGGGCTTTCCTGGGGCCGAAACCATTGACCATGGAATCGCGCATCTGGTGCAAGCTTGGCTTGCGATGGGCGATCAAGTCCTATTCACCTTGGACACTCACCAAGAGGATTATCTGCAAACGCGAGAAGGCTTGGCGCTGCCCATTCCGCATTGCCTTGCTGGTTCGTTTGGCGCACAGCTTTATGGGGAAACCCAAGCTCTATGCTGCGAAACCTGCGCAAATGCACAAATCCATGTCGTCCATAAGCGTTCCTTTGGGATGGACCCCGCCGATGCCCTTCGCTTACGGGAACGCATCGGGGAAGATGTGACCGAAATCCAAATCGTAGGGCTTGTCACCAACCTATGTGTCATTTCCAACGCCATTCTCTTGCAATCGACTTGGCCGAATGCGCAAATCACGGTGGACGCTTCCCTCTGCGGCAGCTCCGATTTGGACCTTCAGCAAAAGGCTCTGGATGTTTTGAAGGGATTGCAGATTCATGTTATCCATGAATGACTCATTTTTTGAGTATTTTTTGATTTTTTTGGTTGAGAAATTGCAAGCAATAGGTGTATAATAAAACCAATATGTCGGGCCGCCTGTTTCGGCTGCGGAACCTCCGGTTCCGGCACACCTTGATCCGTGTGAAAGAAGGAGAACGAAAATGTTAGAGAATTTAGTAGCAACCCTGAAGGCAAATCCGCGCAAGATCGTATTTACCGAAGGCCCGGATGCTCGTATTCTGGAAGCCGCTTCCCGCCTGAAGAAGGACGGTATTCTGGATTCCATCCTGGTTGGTAATGTGGACGAAGTCAAGGCAGCAGCCAAGGCAGGCGGCTTTGATATCGAGGGTATGGAAATCATCGATCCGGCAACCTTTGACAAGATGGACGAAATGGTTGCCAAGATGGTAGAACTGCGTAAAGGCAAGATGACCGAAGAGCAGTGCCGTGCGGCTCTGGCCAAGGGCAATTACTTCGGCACTATGCTGGTCAAGATGGGTTATGCAGATGCTCTGCTGGGCGGCGCTACCTATTCGACAGCCGATACCGTTCGTCCGGCGCTGCAGATCATCAAGACCAAGCCGGGCAATAAGATTGTATCCTCCTGCTTTATTCTGGTCCGCGAGGGCAAGGATGGCCAGGAAGAAAAGTACGCCATGGGTGACTGCGCCATCAACATCAATCCGGGTGAAGACGACCTGGTTGAAATCGCCATCGAAACCGCGCGCACAGCCAAGGCTTTCGGCATCGATCCTAAGGTTTCCATGCTGTCCTACTCCACCAAGGGTTCGGGCAAGGGCGAAACCGTCGATATGATGAAGAATGCCACCGAAAAGACCAAGCAGGCCGCTCCGGATCTGGCCGTAGACGGTGAACTGCAGTTTGACGCTGCTTTCTCCCCGGTTGTTGCCAAGACCAAGTGCAAGGATTCCCCGGTTGCGGGTCAGGCGAACACCTTTATCTTCCCGGACATCAATGCGGGTAACATTGGTTATAAGATCGCACAGCGTCTGGGCGGCTTTGAAGCATATGGCCCGATTCTGCAGGGTCTGAATGCACCGATTAACGACCTGTCTCGTGGCTGCAATGCCGATGAAGTATATCAGATGGCAATTATCACCGCAGGTCTGAAGTGATTTTCTACATTTTCGGTTTATGTACATAGGCAAAATGCCGGTCTGCTGCAAACAGACCGGCATTTTTTATAGCAGAATACAGATAAGCCCCCCTGTGCTTTCGTTGATGATCTTTTCCAGCGTCTCCCGGAACTTATCCCGTGCATCTTCGGGCATCCGGGCCAGCTTGCCGGCCAATTCTTCATTGACCAGTTCGCTGAGCGATTTACCAAAGATATTGGTATCCCAGATGCGCTCGGGCGCTCCATCAAATTCGCCAAGCATATAATGTACCAGTTCTTCCGACTGTTTTTCGGTGCCGACCAGCGGGGTGACCGATGCTTTGATGTCGGTTCGAATTAGGTGAATTGCGGTTGCCGAAGCGCACAGGCGTACCCCATACCGCCCGCCCTGTTTGATGATTTCAGGTGCTTCCAGGGACAGTTCGTTGACCTCCGGCATGACCACGCCATAGCCCGTGGCTTGCGCTTGATCCAATGCCCCCTGAATGCGGCGGTACTGCCGCTCGGTCTCGGCCAAGCGGGTCAGCAGCGGAATCAAATCCGCATCATCATGGATATCCACCCCGGTTTTTTCGGCCACAATATTGTAAAATACCTCTCCCGGCAGCGTGACTTTCATCCGCGCCTTTCCGACGCCCAAATCCATATCGGCGACTTGCGCTGAAGAGATGTATTCATTCTGTGCAATCTGCTCGGCAGCCTGCGTTAAATCCCGCATCTTCTGCACAGCACCGGCCGCTTGCCGGATGCTGCCATACACCGATTCTTTGACGGCATGCCCCTGCGGCAGTGCACCCACAAAGCGCGGCAATTCAATGGCAATTTCCCGCACCGGGAACTCATACAGCACACCGGCCAAGATGTTCGCCACGTCGTTGCCCGACAGCGTCTGGCAGTTTACCGGCAAGGCTTCCACGCCATGCTTTTCGCGCAGTTCATCACGCACGGCCTGCGCCGCTTCGCCATTGGGGTCAGAGGAGTTAATCAGGGTCAAAAACGGTTTGCCGATAGCCTGCAATTCTTCGATCACGCGATCTTCTGCCGGTATGTAACTCTCCCGCGGGATTTCGGAAAAAGTGCCGTCGGTCGTAATGACTAGGCCGATCGTCGAATGCTCGGCAATGACCTTGCGGGTTCCAATCTCGGCCGCCTGACTCATAGGGATGGGCACATCGTCCCACGGGGTAGTTACCATCCGCGGCACATCGTCCTCCATGTTGCCCAGCGCTCCATCGACCAAATACCCCACGCAGTCAACCAACCGGACCCGACAAAATCCCCCGCCTGGTGTGCTGATCTCGGCTGCTTCTTCAGGGACAAATTTGGGTTCTGCGGTCATAATGGTGCGGCGGGAACCCGATTGCGGCAGTTCATCCTTGGCCCGCTCCCGTTTGTAGACGTTTTCTATGCCCGGGATGACCATGGTTTCCATAAAGCGCTTGATAAAGGTCGATTTACCCGTGCGAACCGGCCCTACGACACCGATGTAGACATCGCCCCCGGTCCGGGCGCCGATTTCTTCGTACAGTGTTTTGTTGTCCATTTTCCTTCCCTCCTCTTACTGTTCCATGGGGATGAGCAGCAACTGCGCCTGCGTTGTCTTCTGTTCTTCGGCAATGCTGTTCGCACTTCGGATTGCCGCTACCGTGGTTGCATATTGTTTCGCGATATCCCACAGGCTCTCCCCGTCTTCCACACGCCGCAAAATCAGCGTGACCCCACAAAGTTCGGCATTTCGTTCCGGTCCCAGTTCCACAGCCGTCACATCTTGAAATGTCTGCGGCGTGCGTTTGGTCACTCCCCCGGAAGCCGACAGGTGCACATTGACGCTGTCCTCCCCGGCTGGCGACAGCGCGACTTGCAAGGCAATATCATGCAGCGCCGGCGCGTCTGGCAGGTTGCTGGCCCGCAGCGGTACATGCAGCGCGCGATGGGTTTGATACAGGTTGCCTTCGTCGTCATAATATAGGATAGATGCGTCCACCTTGGCGCGCAGGGTATCCCCTTCCATTTGCATGCCCGTGCAGATGGCCTTGGCGCCGAGATATTGCGAGGTTTTCATGCCGAGCGGAATGGTTTCACTCCCATCAGCTGCAAAGCTTCCGCATAGTATGCAGTCCTGGATTTTCACCGGTGTTACCTGGACGTTGAGCGCATGTTTGGTTTGGTAGAGGTCGTGAATGGTCTGAATGATATGTTTTTCATCTTGCAAAATGACCGCACAGACGCCGATCCCGATGGAAAGCACCCCACTGCCGGTCAACATACAATCCAAATTGCGAATCGCCAGCCGGATGGTTGCCGCATCCCCTTCTTGCAGTTCGGCGACATCCAGCATCTGGGTGAAGGGAATATCTTTGGCCACCTGTTGAAAGGCTCCAGTATCATCCCGCAGCAAAAGCTGTAAGACCGCTTCACCGCGCACCAGCATCCGTCCATTCATCGCGCGGCATTCGTTTTGCCGCAGGGCGCAGTCGGTATGTAACAGCTCCAAGCCTTCCGAGCCATTCCATTCCAAATCATCCAGGATGGTAAAGGAACTACTCTCTACCTGCCGCAGCAGCGTGACCTCTTTGGTATCATACAGCACTTCGAGCGGAGTTTCTCCACTCTGAATCTGTTCGGTATACTGCAAGGTGGAAGGCTGATAGACGGTGGTCTCAAAGCACAGCTTTGCGGATACACTGACTTTGCGCGAATTGACGGCCCGTGCTGTCACATCAGCGATATTACACCGCACAAAACAGGTGCACTCCGCGCTTACGCCGCGCGCTTCTTCAATATGGGCAAAACTGAGAGGAATCTCCAAACTTTGTAGACTTCCGCCAGCTTCCGGCTGATACAAGACGGTTGCCGTCACCGAGCCGGAAACCAGCACCCGATCGTTCTGCGGTGACTCATCCTTAATCGAAACCGTACCGTCTGCGTAGACGATGCGTGCGATATCCGGGAAGGCGTCGGGCACAATCGCGTCGGTCGATTCTTCATATACGGATACATTGTCCAAGATTACATCATAGTAGGGAATACTTTTCCGAACCAGTTCCATTTGAATAATTCCTCCTTTGTCCCTGCTTCTGCTACCAGTATATTGCCCTTGTTTTGGGAATATGAATAAAAAAGCAGGCCGCCTTCGGTTTTGAAAAATCGAAGGCGGCCTTATGCACTCGCTTATTCTTTGCCCATGCCAAACAGCCGGCGAAACATACCACACAGACATTTCGGACTTTTCCAAATCACGATTTTCACAGCACATGCCTCCTTTTATTGCTGCACAAAGATAACCCCGACTGCGATCAGCCCCAAGCCGCACAGCCATTTGACAGCCGGACACGGCAGCAGTCCGCCGATGAGCACGCCAATACCAAAGGCAATGGCGAAAAATCCCACCAATTTCCCCGGACAATTCATACCGCATCACGCTCCTATTGTCAGTATAGTCC
>JAUMSA010000137.1 GCA_031293105.1 Butyricicoccus sp.
AGCAATTACACTTCTAAAATAAGTTGTGTACTCCTCCGGCACAACTAAATCTTTATCAATCACACAAAACGACGCTTTTGCAGTTCTTTGAATAGCGTCTATTTTATGACCGTTTTTTGCGCCGTGAAAATAGATTTTCCCGTCGTCATACACATAACTGATTGGAACGGCGTAGGGATAATCGTTGTCGCCCAAAAGGGCAAGCACACCAGATGTCCCCTTATGCAGAATATCCGCAATCTCTTGCCGCGATAGTTCCTGTTTTTTTTGCCTCATTTCTCGAAATATCATATTGACCTCCACAAAAAAATAGACGTTTTTTTTTACTCCTTCCATGGCCGACTGGAGTAAGAATAAGCGTTTCTCGGCAGAAACATATTTTTATTTAGAATATCACAAATTGCATGGTAAGTCAATATCATTTTCCGGATTTTCATTTTTATATAGTGAGGGGGAAAGTGCAACAAAAGCTGCCTTTCAAACGGGATATTGAGTGAGAGAAAGTAAAGGGTTTGGGATTTTCCCAACAAGCCAAAATCGCAAATGGGTACTCATTTGCTGTGCTTGCTCCCTACTCAAAACAAAGGAAAGGACGGGAAAGGAATGGAAAAGAAGCGAACAATCAAAGACGGGCAAATCGTTGTAAAAAATCCACTCTATCAAGAGTTGCCCACACACGAAGTTACAATTCAATCCGGCAGGACGTTCTATCGTTTTACGGGAAGCTACGACGGAAGCCGAAGCCTACCCCATAAAGTTTTACGGCTTATGGGGCACTCCCCTATTGATGAAAAAGACGAGGAGCGTTAAAATGAGTATAAGCAATCCTGTAATGGCAGACTGCCCGCCGATGAAAGGAGCAGAAACGATGTTAAGGCAGTCTGGCAAGATTACCGCCCTCTATTGCCGCCTATCCCGCGACGATGAACTAACGGGCGACAGCAACAGCATTGTAAATCAAAAGGCGATTTTAAGTAAGTACGCAAAGGAAAATCATTTTTCAAATCCATTGTTTTTCGTGGACGATGGATATTCCGGGACAAACTTCAACCGTCCAAGTTGGAGCGAACTTTTGGAAAAAATCGAAAACGGCGAAGTGTCCACCTTGATCGTCAAGGATATGTCGCGGCTTGGGCGTGATTATCTGAAAGTGGGATTTTATACCGAAGTCCTGTTCGTGGAAAAGGGCGTGCGTTTTATAGCTATTAACAACGGCATAGACAGCGCAAACCAGCAGGACAGCGACTTTACCCCCTTTCTCAATATCATCAACGAGTGGTATGCGAAAGACACCAGCAAGAAGATACGCGCGGTGATGAAGTCAAAAGGCGAAGCGGGGGAACACCTCTGCACCAACCCGCCATACGGCTACAGGAAAGACCCGGAAAACAAAAAGCGGTGGATTATCGACCCCGAAGCTGCCGAAGTTGTCAAGCGGATATTCGCCCTTTGTCTGGACGGTTACGGGCCGTCGCAGATTGCCCGTATTCTGAAAGATGATAAAGTCATAACGCCGACAATCCATTTTCAGCAGACAGGCAGGGCGACAAGGAACGCGCCGCCGGATAATCCCTTTAACTGGACGGGCGATACAATAGCCGACATTTTGGAGCGTCCGGAATATCAAGGGCATACAGTAAACTTCAAAACCTACAAGCAGTCCTACAAGAGCAAAAAGACCTGCAATAATCCCGAAGAAAAATGGCTTGTGTTTGAAAATACCCACGAAGCAATCATTGACGCTGACACATGGGCGCGGGTGCAGGAATTGCGGAAGAACAAACGCCGCCCGACGAGGACAGGAAAGACAAATATGTTTTCCGGCATTGTGCGCTGCGCCGATTGCGGTGAAAAGCTGTATTACTGCACAAGCAGGAACTTTGAAGCAAGGCAAGACCACTTTGTCTGCTCTACTTCAAGGCTCAAAGGGAAAGAGGTTTGCGCGACGCATTTTATCCGCGCCGTTGTCTTGGAACGGGGCGTACTCGCCCACATGAGAATGACGATTGCCTGTGTTGCGAACCATGAAGAACAATTCCGCAAGGCTATGGGTGCGAAGCAGAAAGCCGAAGCAAAAAGAGAACTCGCGGCGAAGCGTCGGCAACTGACGCAGGCAGAACGACGGATAGAAGAACTTGACCGACTATTCAAGCGTATTTATGAGGACAACGTAGGCGGAAAACTATCTGACAGCAGATTTCAAATGCTCTCTGACGACTACGAGCAGGAGCAGAAAGAACTGCGGGAAAAGCTGTTGCGGTTGAATGAAGAAATTACAGAACAAGAGGAACAGGCAGAGAATATCGACAGGTTTATCTGCAAGGTGCGGAAGTATCTCGACTTGAACGAGCTGACACCCACTATCCTAAACGACATGGTAAAGGCGGTATATGTTCACGCGCCGGACAAGTCGAAGGGTTATCGGGAACAACAGATTGACATTTCCTATGACCTTGTAGGAATACTCCCCGCGTCTTTACTGATTGACCTGCAAAACGGAGAAACGGCATAGCCGAAGCTACGCCGTTTCCTGAAAACATTCTTATGCTGTTTTATGCGTGCCGCCCCGAAGGCAGCCTTTTTCTTTAGATCTGACTGGATACCAGGAAAAATACAGCGGCCACAATGCACAGTAGCGTGCGCGCGAGTGAACCGCGCATGACCACGCGGCCGGCGCGGTCGGGCTCCAGATCGGCCCGCTTTTTCACATACCAGTGCATCCCGATGGACAAAATCACCACGGCTGCCACGCAGGCCAGCCCCAGTCCCTTCAGTATGGTCGCCATAATTTTCCGCCTCCCTTAGTGGACATATTCGAATTCCAAGTCGCCAATCACAACAAAATCGCCTTCCTGAACGCCCATGGCTTCCAGACGGTCGTATACGCCCGCCTTTTTGAGCATGCGGTCCATATACTGACGCGACTCGTAATCGTCGGTGTTGACCGAACCCATGATCTTTTCGATCCAGGCGCCGCCGACCACATAATAGTCGTCCACCTTCTCGATGGTGATTTCGCGCTCGGTCGGTTCGGGTGCTTCGGGCACATATTCGGGTTCGTACACAAAGACGGGCGGCAATTCTTGCAGCGCTTCCCAGGTCTTCATCACCAGTTCGCGCACGCCCTGGTTGGTCGCCGCCGACAGTTCCAGGAACTCAAAGCCCTTTTCCTCGGCATAGGCGCGCAGGCGCTCGCCCGGTGCGCGGTCCTCACCCAGCAGGTCGGTCTTGTTGGCCACCAGAATCTGTGGACGGGCAGCCAAAAATTCGCTGTATCCGGCCAGTTCGGCGTTGATGGTTTCCACGTCCTCGATCGGGTCGCGGCCTTCGCTGCCCGACACATCGACCAAATGCAGCAGCAAGCGGCAGCGGTCCACATGGCGCAGGAAGTCATGCCCCAGGCCCGCGCCCTCGCTGGCGCCCTCGATGATGCCCGGGATATCGGCCATGACAAAGCTCTGTTCCTCGCCCACACGCACGACGCCCAGGTTGGGAATCAGGGTGGTAAAATGATAGTTGGCAATCTTAGGACGTGCGGCCGACACCATGCTTAAAAGCGTCGATTTGCCCACGTTCGGGAAGCCGACCAGGCCGACGTCGGCCAGCAGCTTGAGTTCGAGCACAATCTCCATTTCCACGCCTGGCTGGCCAGGCTTGGCAAACCGCGGTGCCTGCCGGGTCGGGGTCGCAAAATGGGTGTTGCCCCAGCCGCCGTTGCCGCCCTTGGCCGCTACGAACGGCTCGTCGTCCGACATATCCTTGATGACCTGCCCGGTCTTCTGGTCGCGGATGATGGTGCCGCGCGGCACGCGGATGACCAAATCGGCGCCATCCTTGCCCTTCATGCGCTTGCCCATGCCGTTTTCGCCGTTGGGGGCCACATATTTCTTTTTATAGCGGAAATCGAGCAGGGTGGACAGGTTATCATCGACCTTGAACACCACCGAACCGCCCCGGCCGCCGTCGCCGCCGTCCGGCCCACCGGCTGCCACGTACTTTTCGCGGTGGAAACCGACCTTGCCGTCGCCGCCCTTGCCCGATGCAATGCGGATTTTTGCAATATCGATAAACATGTTTTTTTCGCCTCCTTTGTTTTAGTATGCGTACAAAACAAAATCCCAGACGGCTGTCTGGGATTTCGTAAACGTTCAAATTACTGCGGGTAAACCGAAACCTTCTTGCGGTCCTTGCCAACGCGCTCGAAACGAACCACGCCGGAAACCTTTGCAAAGAGGGTATCGTCCGAACCACGGCCAACATTGGTGCCCGGGTGGATCTTGGTACCACGCTGACGAACCAGGATGTTGCCAGCCGGAACGACCTGACCGTCTGCACGCTTTACGCCGAGGCGCTTTGCCTCCGAGTCACGACCGTTCTTGGTCGAACCAACGCCCTTCTTGTGAGCGAAAAACTGTAAGCTGATCTTAAGCATCTTTCTGCACCTCCATTACGCTTAAAAATTCGGGATACTGAGCTGCAAGCTCGGTATAAAAAATCCGAAGCGCCTTCATGCCGTCCTGTCCCGCGCCCAGCTCGCGCGCAGGCAGGGTGAGCCGGATGTGGGCGCCTTCGTCCTCGATGACGGTGTCCACTGCGATTTTCTGTACATCAAAGAGCAGCGCGTGGGTCATCTGTACCGCGCTTGTGATCGCCGCACAGACGATGTCTTCCCCCTCGTCCGCGTAACCCGCGTGACCGAGCAGGTCGACCGCTTCGATCTGTTCGTGCGATAGATAAAACGTAACGCGAGTCATTAGGCGTTGATCGCGCTGATAGTTACCTTCGTATAGGGCTGACGATGACCCTGACGACGACGGTAGCCCTTCTTCGGCTTCATCTTGAAGATGTTGATCTTCTTCTGCTTGCCGGTCTTGTCCGCGGTAGCGGTTACGGTTGCGCCCTCAACATAGGGAGCGCCGACCTTCAGCTCTGCGCCGTCGCCGACTGCCAGAACCTGATCGAAGGTTACGGTTGCGCCGTCCTCTACGCCGAGCTTCTCTACGTAGATTACATCGCCCTCAGATACTTTGTACTGCTTGCCACCAGTTACCAGAATTGCATACATGTTCGGTAGCACCTCTCTTTCGTTATTAGAGTCACGCTCTTGCGGGTGTTGCCACACTTGGGCACACTTTACCTACCCTGCTTGATGCGGCTTTATGTAGAATAACACAGTTTCCGCCCTGTGTCAACCACTTTTTGCAGTTTTCTTTTACTTTGCGGGATTTTCGGTAACCTGAACACCTTCGTCGGTGCCGACGATGATGCGCTTGCACATATTGAGGAACAGGCCATGCTCCAGAACGCCGACGATACCGGCCAGCTTTTCGCGGGTGCCTTCGACGTCAAAGCCTGCGCCAACTTGCAGGTCTACAATAAAGTTACCGTTATCGGTGACAAACGGCTTGCCGTCGCGCATACGCTGCACCGGATTGAGGCCATATTCGGTCATCTTGGCCATGGCCTGCTTGGAGCCGTACTGTGCGATTTCAACCGGCAGGCTGAATGCGCCGATGTGCTCAACCAGCTTGGAGTCGTCCATAATCCAGATAACTTCCTTGGCCAGGGTTGCAACAACCTTCTCGCGGTACAGCGCGCCGCCGCCGCCCTTGATGGCATTGAACTGCGGGTCGATCTCGTCCACGCCGTCGATGTCCAGGTCTACATGGTCCACTTCGTCGATGGTCAGCAGCGGGATGCCCAGCTCACGAGCCTGCGCTTCGGTCGCCTTGCTGGTCGGGATGGCTTGAATCTTCAAGCCGTTCTTGACCTTTTCGCCCAGGGCATTGACCAGATGATACGCGGTGGAGCCGGTGCCCAGACCAACGACCATGCCGTCCTTTACATATTCTGCCGCTTTTTCGCCTGCGATCTTCTTCTTGTCCATTTGTCATACCTCCAAAATCTGTTTTACTTTGAAAAGCTGCCGATCTGACCCGTTGACACAGGCGGGCAGCATGATTAGAGTCCTTCCTTATTATAACT
>JAUMSA010000146.1 GCA_031293105.1 Butyricicoccus sp.
TGTTATAATAAACAAGGACAAAGAAATTGTAGATTTAGACGAAACGCGAAAAAGAACGAAACGGAGGAACCCCTAGCAATGAAGAAGTTTGTGTATCTGTTCTCGGAAGGCAACGGCTCGATGCGTGAGCTGCTCGGCGGCAAGGGCGCAAATTTGGCGGAAATGACCAATCTTGGTATGCCGGTGCCCCAGGGCTTCACCATCACCACCGAGGCCTGCACCCGGTATTACCAGGATGGCAAGACCATCTATCCGGATATCCAGGAACAGATTATGGAATATCTCGATAAACTCGAAAAAATGACCGGTAAGACCCTGGGCGACCCCGATCGTCCGCTGCTCGTTTCCGTGCGCTCGGGCGCGCGTGCTTCCATGCCCGGCATGATGGACACCATCCTGAACCTGGGCATGAACGACGAGATCTGCGAGGCTGTTGCGCGTCTGACCAATAACCCGCGCTTTGCGCGTGACTCTTACCGCCGCTTCATCCAGATGTTCTCGGATGTCGTCATGGAGCTGCCCAAATCCTCCTTTGAGCAGTTCATCGATGATGTGAAGGAAAAGAAGGGCGTCAAGCAGGACAACGAACTGGACGCCGACGATATGAGCGAACTCATCGCGCTGTTCAAGGAACACTATAAAAAGTCCTTGGGCCACGATTTCCCGCAGGACCCCAAGACCCAGCTGATGGAAGCCGTTCGCGCGGTCTTCCGCTCGTGGGATAACCCGCGTGCGAACACCTATCGCCGCATGAACGACATCCCGCACTCGTGGGGCACTGCGGTCAACGTCCAGTCGATGGTATTCGGCAACATGGGCGATACTTCGGGCACCGGCGTTGCCTTTACCCGCAACCCGGCCACCGGCGAAAAGAAGCTGTATGGCGAATTCCTCATGAATGCGCAGGGCGAAGACGTCGTTGCCGGTATCCGTACCCCGCAGCCGATTTCGGCGCTGGCTGACACCATGCCGGACGTATACCAGCAGTTCGTCGATATCTCCAGCAAGCTGGAGTCCCATTACGGCGACATGCAGGACATGGAATTCACCATCGAAAACGGCAAACTGTATATGCTCCAGACCCGTAACGGCAAGCGTACCGCCCAGGCGGCGCTCAAGGTTGCGGTTGACTTGGTCGATGAAGGCGTCTGCACCAAGGAGCAGGCCATTATGAAGGTCGAGCCCAAGCAGCTTGACGCACTCCTGCATCCGACCTTTGTTCCGGCGGCCCTCAAGGCGGCGACCCCGATCACCACCGGCCTACCGGCATCGCCCGGTGCAGCTTGCGGCGCGGTCTATTTCACCGCTGAAGAAGCAGCCAAGGCACATAAGACGGGCGAGAAGGTTGTTCTGGTGCGTCAGGAAACCTCGCCGGAGGACATCGACGGCATGGCCGTTTCCGAAGGCATCATGACCGCCCGCGGCGGTATGACCTCGCATGCTGCGGTTGTGGCACGCGGTATGGGTACCTGCTGTGTAGCTGGTGTCAATGAAATCAAGGTTTCCGAAGAAAAGAAAACCATCACCTTTGCCGATGGCACCGTTGTCAAGGAAGGCGACTTCATTTCGCTCGACGGCTCGACCGGCAATGTCTATCTGGGCAAGATCGATACCCAGGAAGCCGAACTGACCGGCGACTTTGGTCGCTTCATGGGCTGGGCGGACGAAATCCGCACCCTGCACGTGCGCACCAACGGCGATACCCCGCGCGACGCTACCCAGGCCCGCAAGTTCGGCGCCGAAGGCATCGGCCTGTGCCGCACCGAGCACATGTTCTTTGAACCCGCCCGCATCAAGGCTGTGCGCGAAATGATCGTTTCCGAAACGGTTGCGCAGCGCCGTGCCGCACTGGCCAAGATTCTGCCCATGCAGCGTGGTGACTTTGAAGCCATCTACCGCGCGATGGGCGGTCTGCCGGTAACCATTCGTCTGCTGGACCCGCCGCTCCATGAGTTCCTGCCCCAAGACGAGGAGGATATCCGCGAACTGGCTGACGAGATGGGCCTGACCTATGAGAAGCTTAAGAGCATCGTCGATGGCCTGCATGAGTTTAACCCCATGCTCGGCACCCGCGGTTGCCGTCTGGACGTTCTCTATCCGGAAATCGCAGAGATGCAGACCGAAGCCATCATTTCGGCGGCCATCAACGTGACCAAGGAAGATGGCTTGCACATCATTCCCGAAATTATGGTTCCGCTGGTATCTGAGATCAACGAATTGCGGTTTGTTAAGAAGGTCATCAAGGCCAAGGCGGATGAACTGATCGAAGCCTCGGGCCTTAAGATGAAATACATGATCGGTACCATGATCGAAACCCCGCGTGCTGCGGTTACCGCGGACGAGATCGCGGAAGAAGCTGAGTTCTTCTCCTTTGGTACCAACGACCTGACTCAGATGACATATGGCTTCTCGCGTGACGACGTGGGCCGTATTCTGGATACCTATTTTGAAAAGAAGATTCTGGAATCCGATCCGTTTGCCCGTCTGGATCAGAACGGTGTCGGCAAGCTGGTCAAGTATGCGGTTGAAAACGGTCGCAAGACCCGCCCGGACATCAAGCTGGGTATCTGCGGCGAACATGGCGGCGACCTGTCGTCCGTCGAGTTCTGCCACAACGTCGGACTGAACTATGTTTCTTGTTCGCCGTTCCGTGTGCCGATTGCCCGTTTGGCGGCGGCGCAGGCGCGCGTCAAGGAACTGGGTCTGGGATAAATGTCTCCAATCAAAAAAATGGCTGCCTTTTCTTAGGCAGCCATTTTTTGATAGAAACGTGACGATTCCAATTAAATCCAAACCTATGACCTGCATACTCGGGAAAATCCTGCGGATACTAGGGATGTTGCCACTTGGAAGTACAGGAGGAGATTGAGATATGAAAGCAACAGGAATTGTCCGCAGAATCGATGACCTCGGGCGCGTGGTCATCCCGAAGGAGATCCGGCGCACCATGCGTATTCGAGAGGGCGACCCATCGGAATACATACGGATATAACTAAGCAATACCCTCGGCCGATTGGTCGGGGTTATTTTTTGCAATAAAGTACAAAAAAAGCGCAAGAAAAGCAATGCCATAGCTTTGGGGTTGTGCTATGATCTGTCTCTTATA
>JAUMSA010000276.1 GCA_031293105.1 Butyricicoccus sp.
TCGGGAAGTACCTGCTTTAGATATGGAATTCAAACGCAAGCACAATGCCGGTGCTTGCGTTTTTTATTTTGCTGGAGGAGGGGCCGCCGATGGAACAAAAACTCAAATTATATGGGTTCAATAATTTGACCAAAGCGCTCAGTTTTAACATTTATGATGTCTGTTACGCGAAGACACCGCGTGAACAGAAAGACTATATCGCATATATCGATGAACAATATAACTCGGAACGATTGACCAATATATTGACCACGCTGACTGATATGATCGGCGCTAATGTGCTCAATATTTCCAAACAGGATTTTGATCCACAGGGCGCGTCGGTGACCTTGCTCATTTCGGAGCAATCCATGGTTCCAATCGGCGAAACCCAAGTGGCTCATCTTGATAAAAGCCATGTCACCGTGCACACATATCCGGAATATCATCCTGAAACTTGTCTGGCGACTTTCCGCGTGGATATCGATGTCGCAACTTGCGGCGAAATCACCCCGCTTTCTACCCTTGATTATTTAATTGGTTCCTTCGACTCGGATATTATCACGATGGATTATCGGGTGCGTGGTTTTACCCGGGATGTCGACGGACAAAAGCTGTTTTTGGACCATCGAATTGCCTCAATTCAGGATTTTATTGAACCGGCAACCTTACGCCGGTACGATGCCGTGGATATCAATGTTTATGAGGCTAACTTGTTCCATACCAAGATGATGCTCAAAGACATCGATCTGCAAAACTATCTGTTTAAAACAGACGCTTATGAATTACCGCCCCGCGTGCGGTTGGAGATTATGGAAAATATCCGCCGTGAGATGATTGAGATTTTCAGTGGTCGGAATATTTACAGCCAAGGAGATAACACATGAAGCAATTAACACAAGAACGGGCTCCGATCTACGAAGCGTTGGAACGCTTTCGTAAGATGCGCGTGGTACCGTTCGATGTGCCGGGCCACAAACGGGGACGGGGCAATCCCGAACTAGCCGCCCTCTTGGGCGAGACCTGTGTACAAATGGATGTCAATTCCATGAAGCCGTTGGACAATCTGTGCCATCCGGTCTCGGTTATTCGGGATGCCGAGATTCTGGCGGCCGAGGCATTCGGTGCCGCGCATGCGTTCCTGATGGTCGGCGGAACCACATCGGCCGTACAAAGTATGGTGCTGTCGGTTGTAGCGCGTGGGGAGAAGATCATTTTGCCGCGCAATGTGCATCGCAGTGTCATGGGCGCGCTGGTATTGTGTGGTGCGATTCCGGTTTATGTCAACCCGGCCTGTGATGACCGGTTGGGTATTCCGCTTGGCATGCGAGTGTCGGATGTCGAACGCGCTATTCGGGAAAATCCGGATGCCAAAGCAGTGTTAGTTAACAATCCGACCTATTATGGCATCTGTTCGGATTTGCGCTCTATTGTTGACTTGGCACATCGCAACGGCATGCTCTGCTTGGCAGATGAAGCCCATGGTACACATTTTTACTTTGGTGAACATATGCCGGTGTCTGCTATGGCGGCGGGCGCCGATATGGCGGCGGTTTCCATGCACAAATCGGGCGGCAGCCTGACTCAGTCGTCATTGTTGCTGGCAGGCCCAGCCATGAGCGAAGGCCATGTGCGGCAGATCATCAACCTGACCCAGACCACGAGCGGTTCGTATCTGCTGCTCAGTTCGCTGGACATTTCGCGGCGCAATCTGGCGCTGCGCGGCAAGGAGTCCTTTGCTCGGGTGGTGGAGCTGGCCGAATATGCCCGAGAGGAAATTAACGCTATTGGCGGGTATTATGCTTATTCGCGCGAGCTCATCAACGGCGATAGCATCTATGACTTTGATGTGACCAAGCTGTCGGTGCATACATTGGATATTGGACTGGCTGGCATTGAGGTTTATGATTTGCTGCGCGATGAATATGATATCCAGATTGAATTTGGCGATTTGGGCAATATTTTAGCCTATATTTCAATTGGCGACCGGGAACGTGAGATCGAACGGCTGGTTGGTGCCTTGGCAGAGATTCGCCGCCGCTTCGGCGGTGACAAGACCGGACTGATGGAACAGGAATACATCGACCCAGAGGTCGCGGTATCGCCGCAGCAGGCTTTCTATGCGGCGCATGAGTCGTTGCCGCTGCGGCAAACGGCTGGCCGGGTGTGCAGTGAATTTGTGATGTGTTATCCGCCCGGCATTCCGATTTTGGCGCCCGGCGAACGCATTACCGATCAAATTTTGGATTATATCGAATATGCCAAAGAAAAGGGCTGCTCGATGACCGGCCCAGAGGACGCCGGTATTGAACGACTGAATGTACTGAAAGGGGTGTGAGTTGGTTTGGATTTTTGGTTTTCAGAAGCGCATACACCGAATGTAAAGCTTTCTATCCGGGTTGACCGGCAGCTTTACAGCGGGAAAAGTGAATTTCAACGCATCGATGTCATTGATTCACCTGAGTTTCGACGTTTCCTGACGCTGGACGGCTACATCATGCTGACCGAAAAGGACGAATTTATCTATCACGAGATGATTACCCATGTGCCCATGGCGGTGCA
>JAUMSA010000312.1 GCA_031293105.1 Butyricicoccus sp.
CTATATATCGTCCGCTTTCTTTTTAAAATAAGATTTTTTAAAAGCAAAGCCCCCGCCTTTTGGCGGGGGCATATCGTTTAGTTTGCATCTTCTTGCCGCAGCTGGAATCTGCTAACCAGAGATTTGAGCATTTCGGACTGGCCGGAAAGTTCTTCGCTTGCCGCCGCCGATTCCTCAGCCGTAGCCGAGTTGGTTTGTACAACGCTGGAAATCTGATCGATGCCCTGTGTGATCTGTGCAATCGATTCGGTTTCCTGCCGTACTGCTTCGGCTACCTGATTCATACCGGATGTTGCCGTATGCGCGGCATCCATCAGGGAGTTCACCGAACTGCTGACACGCTTCATCAGCATAGCACCTTCATCCACAGCACCAATCGATTTTTCGATCAGTTCCTTGGTGGCCTTTGCCGCCTGATCGGACTTGGATGCCAAATTACGTACTTCATCCGCAACAACCGCAAAGCCCTTGCCCGCAGCACCGGCACGCGCGGCTTCTACCGCAGCGTTCAGGGCCAGAATGTTGGTCTGGAACGCGATGTTCTCGATGGTCGAAATAATCTTGCTGATTTCCTGCGATGCGCTCGAAATCTTCTCCATCGAGCTGTCCAGCGTCATAATGTCCGCACTGCTTGCCTCCAGTTCAGCACCTGCTTGCTGGGTTGCATTCTTGGCTTCTTCCGCCATCTGTGCGGTCTTCTGACTATCAATCGAAATCTGGTTGATCGTAGCCGCCAGTTCCTGTACCGCGCTGGCCTGTTCGGTTGCGCCCTGTGCCAGAGACTGTGCACCCGAGGATACCTGCTCGGCGCCTGCCGAAACCTGTACCGACGCGGTGTTGATCTGTGCCATGGTATTGCTCAGATCACGGTTGATTTTCTGCAAGCTGGTCAGAACCGGGGCAAAGTCGCCAAGGTAATAGCCCCGGTCGCGCGAACGGATATTGAAATTACCATTCGCCATTTCCTGAAGCAGATATCTAATGTCACCGATGATGTTTTGCAAGCGCTCAACAATATGTTTTGTTGTATTGGCCAATCGTCCGGTTTCGTCGCGTGCCTTGATCTCCGGCACCGGCGCCGACAGATTGCCTTCTGCCAGCAGGTCGATGCGTTCGACGCACGCCTGAATCGGACGGCTGATCAAAACAGCCAGGCCAATCGAAATAACAATGCCAATCACCGTCATAATAATTGCGACAATGATCGTCACAATCATCGAAACATAAACATCACCCATCAGGTCAGACTCCGGAACGGTGATACCCAAGCTCCATCCGTCGGTGCCGTCCACCGGCCCAAAGCCGATCAACTTCTTCGCGCCATCGATGGTATATTCCCCGATGCCGGTTTCACCATTGCGCATCTTGGCATGACAACTGGCCAAAGCTTCCAGACTCGAGTCGCCCTTTGCGTCCTCTTCAATGTTCTGTACGCCAACCGTGCTCATGTCGGTATCGGCAATCGTAATACCATCCTTGCCGATCATATATGCCCCGCTGTTTGTAGTAACATGAATCGAGGACATGATATCATTGAGGAAGGTCTCTTCCGGTACTAAGTACAAAACACCAATGATCGGATTCTGACTATTGCCGCCCTGATACAACGGACCTGCAACAATGATTGTCAATTCCCCGGTTGCTTTGCTGAGCACCGGTGTAGAAACAAAATACTCACCCTGCATCGCACGCTGGAAATATTCGCGGTCGGAATAATTGTTTCCATCAAACAGGCTGTTGCCGTTGGTGTCCAGAATATTGCCGCGCACCATGCCGGCATCCTGTGCCCACTGGTCCAGATCCGCCTGCTTGGTAGCGACCGGCACCGTCGGGTCACTGAATTCGGTCATCTTGGCTGCGCTTTCGACCGATTCGGAATATCTTTGCAATTCTTGCTGCACGCGTTCGGTGGCAACCGACAGCGAGCCTTCCAGCGCCGTTTGCATCATTTTCTGTGAGCTGTTAAAGCTCATCACGATGCTGATGACGCCCAGGACTACCATGCCGAGCAAGATTGTTGCTACCATTCCTATGAGTATTTTGCTCTTTACACTTTTCATACCTACCACCCTTTTATTGTTCATTACGATAGCATCGTTATTAAATTCGGCATATTTACCTTTTAGATAATATGTCCAATGGATTTTTTGTAAGTTTTTTTGAGAGTCAACAAATACTTACACTTTTTACGTTAAGAAACTGTTTTGGGGCTTGCTTTTCCGTCTGGAATCATGTAGCATAAATGCAAAAGGGCTTGCGGAAAGGAGCATTCTATTTTGAACACCAAACGAATCTGTATTGCGTTACTGGTTCTGACGCTGCCGCTTTTAAACGCCTGCAATAAGGAAAAAAGCGAAGAACCGGAATCCACGGCCTTGACCAGCTACACTTTTGAAGCCGATACCATTCCTGCGCTGGAGCAGGTTATGACCAGTGAAACGGGCGGCCGTCTGGTCACGACGCTTTCGCCGGACTCCCAGACCGATGGGACGGAAGAAACGGACGGCGAAGATGCCGCAGCGGCAAGCAGCAGTTCGGCCGATTCCACGGAAGCGCAGCCGTCTTATGTCTCTTACGATTATCAGCAGTTCAACGAAGGCCAGACTGGTTCGGTTGTGCAAGACTATGTGAATCTGTTGTCTGACGAGGAAAACGCCATGGTAACCGAAGACGAGGCGGATTATACGTCTGACACCGGTTCGGTAACCCTTTCCCGGCAAGCGGTCGCGGTCGGGTCGGATGGCAGTCCGCAGACAGCTGATGCGCAAATTGACACCAGCACCGGCGAAGATACCGACGAAAACACCGAAGATACCGGAGATAGCCAGGAGAGCACGGCGCCTCCCTACTCCTCTTGCGTATACGATGAGCAAAAGCTGTTCCGGGTTCGCATCGACTGGACCCCGACAAGCTGTCTGGTCACCCTGGACAAGGTGGATGGACAGGATTTCAATACCTCGCTCCTGCAAGCAGGCGAATTGTTATCTTTCACTTCTGCGAAGGCCTTGATGTATACGGTCTCTCCCGAGGAGATTGGCCTGCCCGGCGGCTCGATGAATGATTACAGCATCAAGCCCGGCCCCGGCTTTGTCATGGTCGATGGGCAAGCCTGTCTGACGATGTATATTTACGGCAAGAACGCCGAAGGCACCAACTCCCTAATGGGTACGTACTTCATCACGTCGGATGGCTCGGGTCTATACCGGCAGATTGGAGATACGACCAATGAAGTCGAGCGCGTTGTGCTCAAGGAAACGCCGCAGCCCGAAACGGCGAGCAGTGACGGCGCGTCGTCCTCGAGCGCAGACCCCAATTCCAGCGCAGAATAAAAGAAAAAGAACGGTACCTTGAACCGAACCAGTAAAAACGGACAATGAAAAAAGAAGGCCTCTTGTGGTAGAATGGAACTACCACAGGAGGTCTTTGTTATGCCGAGAAAATACAGTCATATTCAAGAACATGAGAAAGAAATAC
>JAUMSA010000329.1 GCA_031293105.1 Butyricicoccus sp.
GAAATGGGGGATGAAACAGATGGCAAAAAAGATTCTCATTGTCGAAGACGATGACAACATTCGGGAACTGTTGCGCCTATATCTGGAGCGCGAAGGATACGAAATCACCGAAGCGGAAAACGGGGCAGTCGGCCTGTCCAAGTGGAAGGCCGAAAACCCGGACATGATGCTGCTCGACGTTATGATGCCGGTCATGGACGGCTGGCAGGTGTGCAAGGAAGTGCGCGCCTCCGGTTCGACTATGCCCATCATTATGATTACCGCCAAGGGCGAAACCATGGATAAGGTATCTGGCCTGGAACTGGGTGCGGATGACTATATCGTCAAGCCCTTGGAGATGCGCGAAGTGGTCGCGCGCGTGCGCGCGGTGTTCCGCCGCTTCGCGGGCGACGAAACCGGCAAGCTGACCTTTGATAAGCTGGTCATCGATAAGCAGGCCTATGACCTGGTCATTGACGGCAAGCGCGTGGACGCGCCGCCCAAGGAAATCGAGCTGCTCTATTTTCTGGCGCAGAGCCCCAACCGGGTCTTTACCCGCGCCCAGCTTCTGGACGATGTGTGGGGCTTTGACTATTACGGCGACACCCGCACGGTCGATGTCCATGTCAAGCGCCTGCGCGAAAAGCTGGAAGGCGTATCCGACAAATGGGAACTGAAAACCGTTTGGGGCGTGGGCTATAAATTTGAAACAAAGGGGTAAACCATGGGGAAACGCAGTTTTTTCTTCCGCAATTACCTGTCGCACAGCTTGCTGATTATCTTTGCCTTCCTTTTGGCCGGTACGCTCTTTTCTTACCAGTTCGGCAGCTATGTCAAGGACGAAAAACAACAGCAGCTGGAATCGACGGCTTCAGCGGTCGCCAGCCAGACCACCGTGGCCGCTCAAGCGCTTGACGATGAACTGGTGCGCGAACTGTACAATGTCTACATCACCCAGATTGCCAACAGCGATCAGGTGGGGATTCTGGTGGCCAATCCGGCGGGGGATTTGGTGTTTTATGCCGCTCCGAATGAGCTGGAAAAGCCCCAAAAGGATGCCATTGGAGAAGCCAGCCTGCGCGCGGTGCTGCGCCATGGCCAATATTCTGGCCTGAGCACTTTAGGCGGTGTGCTGCCGACCACCAGCTATTTTGTGGGGGCCACCTGTGTGGATGAAGAAGGCGAAATCGCCGCTTATGTCTTTGTCACTTCGCCGGCCAGTGTCATCACCGACATGATGGATAATGTATCCCGCATGTTCATCCTGGTCATGCTCATCGCGCTGGTGGGTACGCTGATTATCTCGTATTTCATCTCGGCCCGCATGACCGCGCCGCTGAAAATCATGGCGCTTGCGGCCCGGGAATACGCGGCCGGCAACTTCGACATCCGGGTGCCCGAGGACAATCACTGCACCGAGATCGACGAACTGGCCGTGTCGTTTAACAACATGGCCCGTGATTTGGCCCAGCTTGACGAACTCACGCGCGGCTTTATTGGC
This sequence comes from Butyricicoccus sp., assembly GCA_031293105.1. Taxonomy (GTDB): domain Bacteria; phylum Bacillota; class Clostridia; order Oscillospirales; family Butyricicoccaceae; genus Butyricicoccus_B. The sequence goes on from JAUMSA010000329.1 coordinate 1,481, forward strand.
AATGTATCGCACGAATTCAAGACCCCGATGACCACCATCGGTGGCTTTGTGGACGGCATGCTCGACGGCACCATCCCGCCCGACCAGCAGCAGAAATATCTGCGCATCATCTCCGAGGAAGTCGGACGCCTTAGCCGCATGGTTGTGCGCATGCTGGATGCTGCCAAGATTCAATCGGGTGAACTCATCCTCAACACCGCGCCCTTTGACTTCACCGAAATGTCCAGTCAGATCATCCTGTCGTTTGAGCGCAAGATTCTGTCCAAAAACCTGGAGGTGGACATCGACTTCCAGGATGGCCTGATCGTCAACGGCGACCGCGACCATGTGTTCCGCGCGGTCTATAACCTGGTGGACAATGCGGTCAAGTTCATCAATCCCGGCGGCCAGCTCACCCTGCGCGCGCATGCCGAAGGGACGATGTGCGCCTTTTCCATCAAAAACACAGGCGCGGGTATTTCCCCCGAGGATATTCCGCACGTCTTTGACCGTTTTTACAAAACCGACCGTTCCCGCAGTTTGGACCGCTCCGGCGCCGGATTGGGGCTCTACATCGTCAAAAACATCATCAATCTGCACGGCGGGGATATTTCGGTGCGTTCGAATGGCGGCGAAACCGAGTTTTCGCTGACGCTGCCCTTAGCGGATAAAAAGTCGACCGAGAACTTCATCAATTCTTCACAGAGCAGACAATAAACCTGCACATTGAATCGGTAGAATAAGGGCAGAACAAAGGAATTCCAATCGATGCAACCGCATCCGCTATTTGAGAAAGGAAGCTTGACGATATGAACACCAACTATAACCCGAATCAGCCGGGCGGTCAGGACACACCGCCGACCCCGCAGGAATCGAATTTTTGGAAAAATCCCGAGCCGTCGGAACCAGCTGCACAGCAGCCGTCCATGAGCCAACCGGTTCACACCGAGCCGGTACAGCCCACGGCGGACAGCGTGCCGCAGACGCCGTATCAGACGCCGGTGCGCTCGTCGGCCGATACCGACCAGCCGATCTACCACGATCAGGCCCATCAAACGACTGAGCCGCCCTTTGCATCCGGCAGCGCCAGCTATCACACCTATCAGGAATGGCAGGCACAAGAACACAAACGGCATGCCAAAAAGGAGCGCAAGCCGCGGTCGAAAAAGCCGTTCATCATTGCTGGCAGCATCGTCGCTGCCGCTGCCCTGTTCTGCGGCGGCCTGTTCCTGGGCAGCAGCCAGATGGGCGGAACCGGTACCTCCGCATCCTCGTCCAATCAGAACCTCCCCACACTGACCATTTCGGCCACTCCCAAGGATGACTCGTCCTCGTCGAGCTCGGGCGGTGTGCTGTCCGGTGAGGAGATCTATCAGAAGCTGAACAACTCGATTGTTGCCATCCAAAGCTCGGATGCCAGCGGTCAGGTTGCTTCGTCCGGTTCGGGTGTGGTCATGAGCGAAGATGGCTATATCATCACTAACGCCCATGTCATCACCGATGAGGATACCGGCGCAGCGATGAGCAGCATTTCGGTTCTGTTCGCCGATGGCAGCCAGCTTGCCGCAAGCATTGTTGGCTCGGACGATCAGACCGACCTAGCGGTTCTCAAGGTCGAGCCGACCAGCAAGTTGACGCCAGCCGAGTTCGGTGACTCCGATCAGCTGCAAGTCGGTGAAGATGCGTATGCAATCGGCTCGCCTGGCGGCGTACAGCTTGCCAACTCCATGACCAGCGGCATCATTTCGGCGATCAACCGCGACATCACGGTCAATGACCGCGTCATGAGCCTGATTCAGACCAACGTTACCATCAACCCCGGTAACTCGGGCGGCGCGCTCATCAACAAATACGGTCAGGTCGTTGGTATCACCTCGGCAAAGCTCGGCATCAGCTATTATGAAGGTCTGGGCTTCGCGATTCCGATCAATTCCGCCAAGGAAATCGTCGATGAACTGATTCAGAATGGCTATATCTCCGGCCGTCCGTCGATTGGCATTACCGGCCGCAACATTAACGAACAGATGGCGCAGTATCGCAATCTGCCGCAGGGCGTTGAAATCGCTTCGATTGATTCGCGTGCCGATGCTTCGACCCAGGGCTTGCAGGCGGGCGACGTCATTACAGCCGTGAATGGTACGGCCATCACGACCATGGATGAAATCAACTCTATCAAGGAAGATATGCAGGCTGGCGACAAGCTGACCCTGACCATCTATCGTCCGTCGGCGCAGAAATCCATGGATGTCACCATCACCCTGACCGATGCGCACGATCTGGAGGGTACCGACCCGGCTCAGCAGCAACAACAGCAACAGCAGCAGCAAGATCAAAACAATTATGGGAACTACGGAAGCTATGGCAACGGTGGTTATGTCGATCCCTTCCAGTACTTCTTCGGTTATTAAAAAACCGATACGGCAGCCTTGTCACACAGGGCTGCCGTATTTTACAATAGGTGAAAAGGAGGCTGTCCCCCTTGAACAGTTATGAACAGATCTATGCCGTGGTCCGGCAAATCCCACGAGGCAAAGTGGCCAGCTATGGGCAGGTGGCCCGTCTGGCAGGCAATCCCCGCTGGGCACGCGTCGTCGGCTATGCGTTGCATGTCAATCCTGACCCAGAGGGGATCCCCTGCTATCGGGTCGTCACCCGGGATGGGCGGACTTCTCCCGCCTTTGCCTTTGGTGGGAGTGATATGCAGCGCGCGCTTTTGGAAGCGGACGGTATTGCATTCCTCCCCGATGGTCGGGTGGATATGGAGCATTTTTGTTGGCGCACAGAAGAATAAAGAAAGCGGGTGCATGAATGCACCCGCTTTGATTTGCGTAGAAAAAAACCGGACAAATTTCTTTGTCCGGTTTGTGTGCGCGCCGAGTTATCTTCCCAGGCCGTCGCCAGCCAAGTATTGTCACCGTAAACGAGCTTAACTACTGTGTTCGGGATGGGAACAGGTGTACCCTCGTCACCATTGACACGCACTCACTTTTC
>JAUMSA010000333.1 GCA_031293105.1 Butyricicoccus sp.
CAAATGGGGCCCCGGCCCTATAATGAAAGAGAAGGGGATTTCCCCACCAGCCGCCTGTGCGGTTCTTTTTTTATTTTGCTTGGGAGGAGATCCAATCATGACGCTTGGCACACTTTATCTGGTTGCAACGCCCATCGGCAATCTGGGCGATTTTTCCCCGCGCGCCCGCCAGACGATGGAAGAAGTAGACTTCATCGCCGCGGAAGATACCCGCGTCACTAAAAAACTGCTGTCCGCTTTGCAGCTTCCATCCAAGCCGCTGGTCAGCTACTTTGAACACAACCGCCGCCAACGCGGCGAAGAAATCCTGGCCCGGCTTCTCGCCGGGGAATCGTGTGCGCTGGTCACCGATGCCGGTACCCCGGCGGTGTCCGACCCCGGCGAAGATCTAGTGGCTCTATGCGCCCAGCACGATGTCCCGGTTATCCCGGTGCCCGGCTGCTGTGCCGCCGTGTGCGCGCTGGCAGCCTCCGGCCTGCCCACCGGCCGCTGGTGCTTTGAAGGCTTCCTGTCGGTCAATAAAAAGGCCCGGCGCCAGCATCTGGACGTCCTCAAGGACGAAAAGCGCACCATGATCTTTTATGAGGCGCCGCACAAACTGCGTCAGACGCTGGACGACCTGCGCGCCGCCTTTGGCGATGCGCGCCGCATCTCGCTTTCGCGCGAGATCACCAAACTGCACGAACAGACCCTGCGGTTAACACTGGCCGAAGCGGTCGACTACTTCGCCGAAACCGCGCCGCGCGGGGAATTCGTGCTCATCCTCGAAGGCTCGCCCGATCTGCCGCCCCAGGAGGACGACCGGATGGAACGCGCACTGGCCGCTGTACAAGCCCGGTTGGAAGCTGGCGAAACGCTCAAAGACGCGGTCAAAATGGTGTCGGCCGACCTGGGCGTCAAGAAGAACGCGCTCTATCAAGCCGCTCTCAAAGAATGAAAAAAATCCGGACCCAAAGGTCCGGATTTTTTTATCTCTTGATGCGGTGCGGCTGCCCACCTTCGTACAGCTCTTTGCGGATGGCCGCAAACATATCCTCGGCCATATTTAGATAGCGCCGCACCTGGCGTTCGCTCAAATCGAGCGGCAGGTCGGTCGGGTACCGCGTTTCGATGTATAGATTGTTGAGCGCCGCACTTTCGTGCCATTCGGTGAACCGTTCATCGACCTGCACGGCCTGGCGGCAAAGGTAGGTCAGGTTATGTCCGTCGAAATGGCGGCCGGTCCGAAAGAGCAGATAGCCTTTGAGCGCCTTTTCGATGGCCTGCTGACAATGGAAGGCGATGTTGGACGGGTCCCCGCCCCAAGTGAGCAGGATGCGCGCCGCTTGCAGGTCACACAGCGCCTTGTCCAGCCACTTGTAATAGTACATGCTGTCCCGCCCACCCTTGCGGCTACGACTCATACAGCACCGTACCTTTCTCGGCAATCCATGCCGCATAACTGTCCGGGTCTGCGCTCAGTTCCTCCCATTCGGCATGGGTATACAGGTTGATATTGACCTGCACATCGAGCGGCATGTGCAGATACAGCCGCCGGAGCAGTTCGGTTTTGTCGCCTTCGGGCACCACAATGCACAAGCTGGCGGTTTTGAGCCGTCCGCTGGATAAGCCCCGCTTGGCGCCATGCAAAATGACCTTTTCCGGGCTGCACAGTTTTAAAAGCCCGTGAAGCAGTTGGTTTTTTTCCTTCTCGTCCATTGTGGTTCCCTCCCTTTTGATTTTATCCGAAAGTGGCCAGCCGGGCGGCCGCTTCAAACCGGCTTTTGCCGTCCACGGTACCGAATACACAGGTCAGTCCGCCCTCCTGCTCGCCGACCGACAGCGTGATCGCCTCGCCTGGCATGCATTCGGCCGTGTAATTGACCTGCATTTCGGCTACGAACGTATTCGCGCGGCGGTCGAGCTCCAGGCCGTCGCATACCACGTCCACAATCTTGACATTGTTCATGTGTCCGTTGATGTCCAAATCGGAATACCGCACCGTGTGGACGTGATGCTCGTGCAGCACCCCGCAGGCCAGCTTGCCCGGCACGGCCGGGCACTGGCCGGGCACCAGCGCCAAATAATCCTGGGCGGCTGGAATCTGGGTGGGCCGCAGGATGTGATGATGCACCGGGTCGAGCACCACCCAACTGGACAGCGCCTGGCCGATGCACACGTCATCGACCCGCAGTTCAAACGCGCGCAGCCAGGTTGCGCCCTTGATGCCCGCGCACCAGGTCTTGACCTGGATGGTTTCATGCACGCTGACCGGCCGCGCCATCTGGCAGTGCAGGCGCGAGAGCACCCAAAGGGCCTGCAAATCGTCCCGGCCCAAGTGCAGCGCATCGGCGTGCACGGTGGCCGCATCCTGCATGATGTCGAACAGCGCCGACGGGCGCGCAATGCCGTGGTTATCGATGTGGCCGAACGTCATCGGGTAATCTTTCTCTAAAAACTGAATCATGGAATCCGGTTCGCCTCCCTTAGCGGATGAGTGCGTTGAGGAACAGGGTAAACGCACCGGCGAAGGTCAACGCTTCTTCGTGGGTGGGGAACGCATTTTCGGGCGTCTGCGGCGTGTGGTCCTGGCCATACCAATCGGTCAGGCCATCCAACAGACCGTCCACAGCCGTCAAAGAGCCGTATCGGAAAAAGACTTCACCCGCAACATCGGGTCGGTTGACCAGATATTCCAGCGACTCAAAGATGGGCTTGGTGGTCGTCCAGGTCGGCGGATTGGCGTCATGGCACTTATACGCCGCCAGACCGATGTACAGCTTGACATCGGTGCCCTTGGTCTGTTCAATCCACCAATCGGTCAGGGTGGCAAAGTCGGCCGCCGGGTGGCCGATCTCCCAATAGATCTGCGGGATGATGTAATCGACCGTACCGGCCTCAATCCAGGCCAGGCTGTCGGCGTAGGCCTTTACATAGCTTTCGTTGCCGCCGCGGGTATTCGAGCCGCGTGGGTCGGTCGACTGGTTGGCCCACACGCCCGCCGGGCTGATGCCGAACTCGATATCCGCATCAATGTCGTGCAGTTCTTCATCCAGCATGGCAACCAGCTTATTGACGTTATCGCGGCGCCAATCGTCAATGTTGTCAAAGTCCGCGCCGTATTTCTGATAGGTGGCCGCATCGTTGAAATCGCTACCCGGATAGAAATAGTCGTCCAGATGGATGCCATCGACATCGTAATTTTCCACGATTTCCGCCGCGCCATCGACGACCAGCTCGCGTACTTCCGGGATGCCCGGGTCATAATAATAGTTGCCGTCCGTGTATTTGACCGCCCAATTGGTATGTACCTTGGCCGGATTGGAGGGGTCGAGTTCGTCCCAGTTCTTATCCCGCGTGATACGGTAAGGGTTAATCCAGGCATGCAGTTCCAGGCCGCGCTCGTGTGCGGCTTCCACCCAATACTCCAGCGGGTCAAAGCCGTTTTCCGGGGCGGTGCCCTGCTTGCCGGTCAGCCAGTGGCTCCAGGGGAAGATGTCCGAGTCGTACAAGGCGTCCGAGGTGGGGCGTACCTGCAAGAACACGGTATTGAGCCCCGCCTTGACGGTATTGTCCAGAATGGTGTCGGCCTGCTGCTTGAGGGTATCGACCGACGTGGTGGCTTTGCTGGGGTAATCCAGGTTATACACCGAAGAAACCCACACGCCGCGCATCCGGTCCCCGGTATCGGCGGCCTGCGCCGTCGCGGGCAGCAAAAGTGCCAGAGAAAGCGCAGCGGCTACAAGGTTGCGAAGTTTTTTCATAAGGTTTCCTTTCTGTAATCGGGTTAAAATAGAAAATGCAAACCATCGTTTGCCCTTCTTTTAATCCTACCATTTTGTCTGTGGCTTGACAAGGGGTATTGACGCTGTTCCAGAAAGAAGGTATCATGGTTTTGTTCGGAGGTTTTTGATTCTTATGTATGATTTCGCAGAAAATACCGCGCCTGCCGTGCAAAAAAAGGTATTGGCGCTCCATGACCTTTCCTGTTTCGGCCGTTCCTCGCTGGTGCCCATCACGGCCATCCTCAGTGTGCTGGGCCATCAGTGTGTCCCGCTGCCGACCGCTGTGTTTTCCACCCATACCGCCATCCCGGGCTGGGTCTGCCGGGATTTGACCGATTCCCTGCATCCCATGCTCGCGCATTTTGGCTCGCTGGGGCTTTCGTTTGAAGCGGTCTATTCGGGCTTTCTGGGTTCGGCGGCCCAGATCGACCGTGTGGCCGAATCGGCATCGCTCAAGACGCCGGACGGCCTGTTTCTGGTCGACCCGGTCATGGGCGACAATGGCGCTGTCTATACCACCTATACGTCCGAGATGACCGCGCGGATGAGCGAACTGTGCGCACTGGCCGACCTCATCACCCCCAACGTGACCGAAGCGGCCATTCTGCTGGGCAAACAGCCGGATACCATCGTACGCGACCGGGCCGAAGCTGAAGCCTGGGCGCTCGAGCTGAGCGGCCGGTATCAGGCGCAAGTGGTGCTCACCGGGCTCAATCTGCATCCGGGCAAGCTGACGGTCGCCTGCTGCGCGGGCGACAAGGCCGAATTTGTCGAGCATGACTGTATCGACGGCTTCTTCCCCGGCACGGGTGATATCTTCGCTTCGGTACTATTGGGCGACCTGCTGCGCGGCAATGCGCTGACCGCCAGCGCGGCGCAGGCGGCGTCGTTCGTACGCGCGTGCATTGCGTTTACCGTATCGCGTGACGCCGACCCCATGCGCGGGGTGCTGTTTGAGCCGCTTCTCGGGGAGCTTCTGCGCCCCCTCGGCAACTGAACACACCAAAGGCGCGCCGGATGGCGCGCCTTTTTCTGAGAAAATCAAGCGTTATAGGGCAGATGAAAACCACAACATGGCGACACATAGAAGTAATACGCCCAGGAGCAATCCCGAACTTTGAATCTTGGACCATTTTTTCATAACAATCCCCTTCCTTCCCACGTCTTGATTCCCTATTTCTATTATACTGCATTTTTCCAGGCGGGATAAGGGCATTCACCGGCCAAATACCACCAAACTTTTCCTCTATTTTCTATACACAATGCCTGTTACGCGAGTGAATTGTAAAACTAAGTGCAACAGGAATTGAGTTCA
>JAUMSA010000022.1 GCA_031293105.1 Butyricicoccus sp.
CCCCTATACATACCGAACCCTCGGCCGCGCCCGAAGCCCCGGCTCCCCAAGCGCCGGCCCCCGAAGCTCCCGCGGCGCAGCCCATCCTGCGCCGGTCGCGCCAGCTGCTCGAAAAGCAGAAGGCCGGTGTGCCGTACACCCAATCGCCCATTCCGGGTGAACCCATCCTGGGCAAACGCCGCAACGGCCTGCCGATTATTGCCGGCCTGATCGTGGCCGCCCTGGCGGTTATCGCGGCCGTTGTTTTCCTGATCGTACCTTCGGTCATCCAGCTTGTCAGCCCCAAGGCCTATCTGACCGCTTGCGCGGGCAGAACGCTGGCTTCGTATTCGTCGGCCTGGAAGGACAGCGCCAAAGCGATGGGCGTTGACGGGCTCTATGACACCCTGTTTGATAAGCGCATCCAGTACACCATGGAGGGTACCATCGAAGATTTCCCGGATACTCCGATGCTCAACGGGGCGGGCTTCTCGTCCACCATCCAGTTTGACCGCAAGGGCCGTGAACTGGCGGCCGAACTCAGCGCAGAATACGGTTCCATTGATCTGGGCAGCGCGCAGCTTTACCTCAAGGACGACCTGATTGCCGTTGGTTCGCCCAACTACACCGATGGCGAGTTCTATGGCATCCATACCGAAACGCTCGGCCAGGATGTTAAGAACGCGCCCTGGGGCGCAGATGCCGATGTGGACGAAAACCTGAGCTTTAACGTCTTTGACCTGCTCGACTTGTACCGCAAGCCCACCGACCTGCTCACCAAAAAGACCTACGCAGCGCTGGGCAAGGAAGCGGCCGGCCTGCTGGGCGATTCCGATATCGAAAAGCTGGGCAAGAAGGATAAGCGCATCAATGGCGAGAGCGAGACGCTGAAGATGTACGCCGTGGATATCGCTCCGGAAGATCTGGCGATGCGTATGTACAATTCGGCCGATCTCATTTTGAAGGACGAAAACCTGTACCAGTTGGTCGAACCCCTGCTCTCCGCCCAGGCAGCCCAGCGGGATATGACTGCTTCTGAGATGTACGACGAATTCCGCGACCAGCTTCTCGACCAGCTCGACCCGGACGACATGGCCGACAGCATGGGCGATGTGGACATCGAACTGGTGATTGGCCTGCGCGGCAAGCAGATCGCATTTATGGAACTGTCCATCCAGCCGGATGGCGCCGAGAAAATGTCCATCAGCGCCGAGATTGGCACCGCGGAGTCGATCATCAGCGCTCTGACCATTGAAGCGGCCAATGGCAATGAACCGGTTTATGTCATCAAGTCAGCCAGCGCCTATGAGTCGAAGGACGGTGTATTCAATAGCTGGTTCTGGATAACGGAATACAACTCCCAGATCATTTACACCAACATGGAATGGGATACCAAGTCCAAGGATGTTTTGTTTGAGATGAAGGTCCCTGGTGCATCCGTTTCGGGCGAGGGCACACTGGACGCCAACTCCAAGTCGCTTGATGCGCAACTTGACAACGTGGAAGTGACCAGCGGCGGCGATTCCATGACCCTGTCGCTCCATTACGCACTGGAAACCTGCAAGAAGTTTGCCTTCACGGCCGATGACGCCAAGATTTTGACCGACATGGACGAAAGAGATATCCTCGATATGGCGAACACCGTTCAGGAGCGCGTGCAGGAGGCGGTCTATGGCGAGATATTCTCCCGCTCGTTCTCCTCGTCGTACAGCGGAAGCAGTTACACCTACGACCCGTTCTTTTATTCGTAAACCATGCGGACCTATTTGGCCGGGCTGGGCCTTTCGCTGCGGCTGATTCGCCGCCGTTTGGTTCTGCTCGTGGTGGTCGCGCTGCTGACCGCGCTGCTGGGCCAGGTCGCGGCCCGGGCGCTGGCCGATGTATTTTCCGGGAAATCCGAACTGACCAGTCTGCGCATTGCGCTTTGCGGGCCGGGCGCCCAGACGGCAGCCGACCTGGCCGGGCAGATGGAGGACATCCGCACTTACTGCGTCTTTGAGGCCGTGGAGGATGAAGCGGCTGCGCGGGCCGAAGTGCAAAGCGGCGCCGCTTCGGCGGCCGTCGTGCTGCCGAAGGGCTTCCTAGACAGCATCTACTCGGGTGAAAACCTGGCGCCCACGCTCATTCTGGATGAAACCCGGCCGCTCGAAGGCTACCTGGCCCGCTGGGCCGGGGAAGCGGCCATTGGGCTGTTGATGGACGCCCAGACCGGCGTGACCGCGGTGCGCGAAGCGTACCAGGCCCGCCGCGCGGCGGGCGACCGGCCGGAAAAGTCGCAGAAAAAGGTCATTCAGGAGATCAATCTGGTGTACATCCAGGCGGCGCTCGGCCGCTCGGATGTGCTGCGCACTACGACCGTGACCGCCACCGGCGCGCTCGCGCCGGGCGATCACTATGCGCTTTCCGCGCTCGCCTATCTGGCGCTTTTGAGCGGTGCGGTCTTTTTCCCTTTGTTTGAAGAGCGCAGCCGCCGCAGAAAGCCGCGGCGGCTGGACGGGGTCGGACAATCGCTTTTGCCCCTGCGTCTGGCGGCGCTGAGCGTCTGTGC
>JAUMSA010000050.1 GCA_031293105.1 Butyricicoccus sp.
GTCGTATCCGGCACACAGCTTGCCCTTGCGGTCATCGACCCGCAGGCACCGCGCCGGATTGATCGTGCAGGCATTGAGCGCCACATCGAACGGCACCATGGCCTGCTCGACCAGGATTTTTAGGCCGCGGTTCATGCGCAGCGTGCTGCCCGCGATGGTGTCCGTTCCTTTCAGACGGGCCAAACCGTCCTCCCCGATCTCGATGGCATGTCCGCCCAGTTCATACTCGCCTCCGGGCGGGCAGTATTTAGCCCGCAGCGAATCGGTAATCAGCATGCCGAAATCCCGTCCCTTGGCGGCAAAGAAATTGTTGAGTACCGTCAAGTGGGTGTGGCAGCCGTCGCCGATGATTTCCCCAAAGGTATCATGCAGCCGCAGCGCACCGCCCACCAGACTCGGCTCGCGGTGATGGTACGGCGGCATCCCGTTGTGCACATGGGTCATGCTGCGCGCGCCATTGGCGACCGCCCGCATCACGCAGTCATAGTCGGCGCTTGAATGGCCCAGGCTCACGACCACACCGTGCTGGCTGCAATACCGAGTCAGCGCCAGGTCCTTGTCCTCTTCGGGCGCCAGCGTGATGTAACGAATCAGCCCTTCAGCTGCCTCTTGATATTTCTGGAACTGTTCGACCGAGGCGGGCAAAATCGCTTCGGGCGGCTGAGCGCCCTTGCGGTCCATATTCAGATAGGGCCCTTCAAAATGAATGCCCAAAATCTCCGCGCCTTCGTACCCTTCGCGCACGACCTGCGCCACACTGCGCACAGCCGGTTCGAGCACGGCCGGCACCTGGGTGACCGTGGTCGGTAAAATACCCGTCACGCCCTCTTCGGGGATGGCGCGCATCCAGCGCCGCAGGCCGTCCGGCTGGGCGTCGTTGGTGTCATAGCCATAGGCGCCGTGGGTGTGTACATCGATGAAACCCGGCACCAGCCGGGCATCGCCATAGTCGGCATCCACCGACTTTGTGCCATAGTCCAAAAGCTGCACAATCTTGCCCTCTTCGATTTCCAACTGGAAGGGCAGAAACTGGCCGCCTACCCAAACCCGTTTGCTTTGTAAAATCATAACGTCCTCCTTATAAAACCAGAATCGCGCGTTTTTTCATCCAGATAAAAACTCGGGAGCTCTATTGAGCTCCCGAGCCATGTTGTTCAGGTGAGGTGCGGGAGTTGTTCCGCAAAATTTTTAAAGCATCTTCTGCATTTCATCGGCAACAAACTGTACCTTGGTACCAATGATAACCTGTACGGCCGTCTTGGACGGACGCATGATACCTGCTACACCGGCCGACTTGATCTTCTTTTCGTCAACCAGCAGCGGGTCCTTGACCTCCAAACGCAGACGGGTGATGCAGTTATCGAGCGAAGCGACGTTGTCCTTGCCGCCCAAGCCTTCCAGAACGGTGGCTGCAACTGCGGTAAAGTCATTGTTCGCCAGAGTCGCACCCGCATCCTGTGCTGCGGTGTCGTCATCATCTTCACGACCCGGAGTCTTGAAGTTGCACTTGGTAATCAGAACACGGAATACGATGTAGAATACAACACCTGCTGCAAGACCGAGCGGGAAGATGAGCCAAGTCTTGGCGGCTGCCGGCAGAGAAGCCGAGAATACCAGGTCGGTCAAACCAGCGGAGAACGAGAAGCCTGCGCGGAAGCCCAGAGCAACCGTAATAACCGTGAATACACCGTACAGCAGAGCGTAAACCACATACAGGGCGGGAGCCAGGAACATGAACGCGAATTCAAACGGCTCGGTAACGCCGCAGACGAATGCGCTCAGTGCAGCAGCGCCCAGCAGGCCAGCTGCGATTTTCTTCTTGTTGGATTTTGCACAATGTACCATGGCCAGAGCCGCGCCCGGGATACCAACCATCATGCAGGGGAAGAAACCGGACATGTACATACCGAGGCTGTGGCCATCGGTTGCGGTGGTGGCGCCTGCCCAGAACTGACCCAGGTCGTTGATGCCGATGGCATCGAACCAGAATACCGAGTTGAGCGCATGGTGCAGACCAAACGGGATAAGCAGACGGTTGAGGAAGGCGTAGATACCAGCGCCAACCGCATCCAGGCTGACGATCGCGCCGCCCAGAGCAACCAGAGCGCCGTAAACAACCGGCCATACAAAGAACAGGATAGCAGCAACAACAATCGAAATCATTGCGGTGACGATTGCAACGCAGCGCTTGCCAGAGAAGAAGGAAAGCGCGTCCGGCAGCTTGGTGTTCTTAAACTTGTTGTAGCAAACCGCGCCGATGACACCGGCCAGAATACCGATGAACTGGGTTTCAATCTTGGAGTAAGCCGGGTTGACAGCGTCGGCTGCCACACCGGTCAGAACCGAAACAACGCTCGGGTTGAGCAGCTTGGTAATCATCAGCCAGGAAACCAAGCCAGACAGGCCGGCGGTGCCGTCCTTATCGTTGGCCAGACCGACGGCCACGCCGACGGCAAACAGCCAGGACATATTATCGATCAGCGCGCCGCCTGCCTTAATCAGGAAGAAGCCGATGATTGCTTTCATACCGGTGATATCGCCGCCCTGCATGGCGTTTGGCGACAGTGCATAGCCAATGCCCATCAGAATGCCGCAAACGGGCAGACAGGCTACGGGCAGCATTAAGGCTTTGCCCAATCTTTGTAAATATTTCATCATAATTGTGATAACCCCTTTCTTGCCTCTTTGGTCCCAGCACATATCCCCGTGCCGAAACCCCCGAAACGCGATTGCTCCATCTCTTGATTGCCGCGCTTTGCGCGGAAGATTTCGCCTCCTCTCCCAAACACCTTCCCCTTGTCATGAAAACTTATAAAATCGTGATTTTATAAGGATTTTCCATCATTGTGCGATGTGGACGATCTCATCACCGGCCGATACCTTTTTGCCGGTCAGACCTTCAATGGAACCATAGGCATCCGGGTTGCACACCACAACCGGTGTGATGATCTCCCTGCCTTCCTTGCGAATGGCATCCAGATCAGCCTCCAAAACCAGGTCGCCCTTTTTGACCTTTTGGCCATCCTGGACGTGTATGGTGAACGGCGCCCCTTGGAGCGATACGGTTTCCAACCCGACGTGCACCAGCAGTTCGACGCCTTCGGTGGTGGTCATGGCAAATGCATGGCCGGTGGAAAACATGGTGGTGATCTCCCCATCAGCCGGCGCGCAAACCCGCCCGCTCTCTGGGATGATGGCCACCCCTTTGCCTAAAATTTCATCTGCAAACGTCGGGTCGGGCACGCGGCTCAGCGGCACGCATTCCCCTTGCACCGGCGCATACAGGACAATTGGTTTCTTTTTGAAAAGCCCAAACAAACCAGCCATTTTCCTCTCTCCCTTTCTAACATATGTGCCCCAGAAAAACAAAAAAACCAAATTTACAAACCGGGTCCATCCGTTTGAAAATTTGGTTTTGCCTGCCTTACCAGTAACAATCCGTTTATTTAGTTTGATTGCCCAAACACGTTTTTGTGTTGGTTCCTTAACGGTATCTTCACTATAACACCCGCCCCTTGCCTTGTCAACCGCATTTTGCATTTTTTCCATTTCGTTTAAAATATCCGGCTTTCATCTGTGCAGTTCGCACAAAACTTTTCTCATTTATGCGGATATGAAATTTTATTTCTGTTTCCCCCCTTGTATCCCCTGCCAAAGGCATTATAATAGAAACAAAGAGAACCTAGAGAAGAGACCGAGACAAGGAGGAAGGAACGATGTCACTTTATTCGATCCACAACATGCGTTTTGAAGCGCAGATCGATCCCTTTGGGGCGGAGCTCCGCTCGCTTAAAAACAACAAAGGGACAGAATACCTTTGGTCGGCCGATCCCCAATACTGGGCGCGGGTATCGCCGGTCTTATTCCCATTTGTCGGAAAAACAAACGGCCTTTGTTATCGCACGAACGGACAGGAATTCCCCATGACTCCGCACGGCTTTGCACGAGACCGCGAATTTACCCTGCTCGAGCAGGAGTCGGACGAAATCTGGTTTGTGCTGGAAGCCGACGACGCCACGCGCGCGGTTTATCCCTTTGACTTCCGGCTGGAACTCGGATACCGTCTGACCAACGAGGGGCTGGAAGTTCTCTGGAAAGTTATGAATCCGGCGGAAAATGACCTGTATTTTGCCATCGGCGGCCATCCGGCTTTCCTCTGCCCGCCTTCGGGTGTGGGCGGCCATGCTGGCTGTTTCCTGCATTTCGATACCGACGCGCCTGTCCTGCGCTGCACCCCCATCGAGGAGCACGGTCTGGCGTTGCCCGAACACGTCGATTTGTCGCTCACGGGCGGCTATCTCCCGCTGACCGAAACCCTCTTTGACCACGATGCCTTGGTGGTCGAAAACCGGCAATGCAGTCAAGTGTCCTTGTGCCTGCCGAACAAAACCCCTTATCTTGCCGTGCGGTTTGACGCGCCGCTTTTCGGCATTTGGTCCCCGCCGGGCAAGCAGGCACCCTTTGTG
>JAUMSA010000092.1 GCA_031293105.1 Butyricicoccus sp.
ACGTAGATAAAATTGAAAATTGGGTTCCCGGCTTCGTCCTCATCGTAAAGCAGCATATCGTCCCCGAAAATGCCGTGAAACCTCAGATAGGAAAAACCGATTTCCTTTTGGGCAATCCGAATCTGCTGCTGCACCTGGGCCGACAAGCCATCGCCCGCCCAACTGATACTAGCCACCTGTTTCCAGTGAAAATCAATAGGGTCTTTTGTCTGGGCGACGGAGCACGAAATGCGCATGATTTTACGCTGAACTGGCTTATCCGGCAGTGGCTCGATGGTCTGGTCGATATATTTGCTGATATTCTGGTAAATGCTCTCCCCTATATCCAGCTGTTTTTGTTCGGTCTTTGCCGCATTATGCTGTTTTCGGTATACACGCGGGGTTTGGCCATAGATTTCCCGAAACTTTGAAATAAAGGCGCTGGGGCTAGTGAAACCACTGTCATAGGCAATTTCCGTTACCGCTCGGTTGCTGTATTCCAGTTCTTTGAGCGCGTGTTGCATACGGAACTGCTGCACAATTTCGGTGAAAGTCATGCCGACACATTCACGAAGGCAGCGCGACAAGTAATTTGCCGAAATCCCCAGCATCTGCGCGATATCCTCCGGGCGAATCCACTGCCGGAAGTGCTTCTGTATGTATTGCAGACATCCTTGTACAATGTTCAGCTTTTTGATTTTGCGTCCCTTTTCCGGACGGGCCTCATATTCCCCAAAGGCAGAAAACAGCTGATCGAAAAGCAGGAGAGCTTTACTGGCCGAACGCAAGTGAGAGTCCTGCCTCTCGCGCGAATAGATGGCAAATAAATTGGCATAGATACGCCGCAGATGATCGATTGCATCGGGCTGTAAAATGTCCGGTGCAGCACTAAAGCAATCAATCCGCCGATGTGCGGCGTTTTCAGAAAGCTGCATCAACCATGCGGTGGCGCACCGCATCCGAAGCAAGATAGCCCCTTCCTGCTGCTGTATCCAAAATGGAGAAAATGGGTTAATTACCAAGAAGTCTTCACTCTGCATCGTATAGACCTGCATCTCCACGCAAATTTCGACTGCACCGCGTAATACGTAAACAATTTGATAGTCCTTTTCCCAATGGATTCCATCTTCTTTGGGATATACAACGGAAAAATCCAGCATGGCAACCTCTCCTGATATAGCCCAAAAGGATGGACGCAAAGCGCCCATCCTTTGTGTGTCAGTTTGTTTCTCTGTAAACCGTATAAACGGTTTGTGTTTTCCTATCCGGGGCTGTAACGCAGATCGCGCAGGTCGATACACAGGGAATCGGCATGCCGGCTTCCACGTCTACACCGTCCGCTGTAATGCCAGCGATCCGCGTCGACATGGGTCGGACAGATAAGGTATCCGCTGGAGTAGCGCCTATCCACCGGTATGCGGTTATATGCGGATCAAAGGCGGGCTGCAAGATCCCGGAAGTTGGGTATAGCTCGGCCAAAAGAGATAGGTTCTCAGAAGTCAAGCCGTCGGAAAACAGCTGATCGACGTTGACTGCCGCCCAGTCCTGCGCCATTCGGTAGTTACCTGCATATAGCACTGTGGGGGAGCTAGTCGGCCCGTCGGATACGGCTCGTAGCGTTGGCTTGCGCGCAGCATCCCCGCGATCAATACCGTCTTGTAGCATCTGTTCTACCACCGGCAGATAAGCGGCCGCATCCACTACGGTATCGTTATGCCCTGTATACAGATGGCGGATTCGTCCTTGGGTTTTACGCAGCAACTGCAACAGCGAAGGGAAATAGTAGTCAAGGAAAGCTTCTGGATTCCCCAGATGTAGCAGTTGCGCATCGGGGACATGATTGCCGTTGCTGCCCAGGGCATCCCCGGAAAAAGCATCCCCATGTTCCATGTCAACCAGCACAGTGCCGGCCGAAGTGTGTCCCACAACAGTATAGCACCGTAGGCTGGCATTGCCTAGTTCAAAGATCGCCCCATCCGCAAGCGGCGTTGTAAAGGATAGGTCATCCTGATATCCAAAACAGTTGTGCATGGCCAATTCTAAGTCAGCATGGTTCATATAGATTGGGAAACCAGCTTGATGTAGTTTCCATGCCTGACCATAATGATCAAAATGCCCATGGGTAATTACAACATCGCACGGCATATCCCCGATTAATCCACGTACATACCCCGCCAAATCGCCTTCTCGATCGATTCCAGCATCCACCAGCAGTGCACGTTCGGTACCTACCAGCAAGTACATTTTATCGTCTTCTGCGTCTGCAAGCTGCAAAATCGCGGGCGCTTGCTGCGACAGCGGTCGCAGCAGCGTGCTGATATACGCATTAGACGGTCGCCGACGGAAGAAATACCGGAAGGTTACGGTGTCGCTAGGAGCCCAGCCGGGTGCCTGTGCAAAGGCACGAACCACAACCATGCCCTCATTCTCCATATCACGCAGCGCCGCTACCTCAGGCAATAGCACCAACCCATTCATCCGCTCGTAGCAGGGACTGGCTTCGGTCGGCATTGAGCCATCGAGCGTGTAGTAGATTTTTGCTCCGCAGGTCATGCAGTCCAGGTCTACATGCATACCAGCTCGCATATAGACACCTTCTCGCGGGAAAATAACCGGATTTGTTGTCTTTTTCATTGCTATCACATCCATATTACAGTTCGCCTCTGGCCTCACGGGCTTGTAGATCCTTGATAATCGATGGATATTCCTTATCCAGCTTGTTGAGGAGCAGCAGGACAAAGGTAAATGCCAACACAATCAAAACGCCAAAGAAATAGATGCCACGTACCGCACCCATTGCG
>JAUMSA010000111.1 GCA_031293105.1 Butyricicoccus sp.
CCATTATGATATCCTGTCCGCCCTGCAAAAGTCGGTGCGCGGTTCCGACCCGGATGCGGCGCTGCATTACCTAGCGCGCCTGCTCGAAGCCGGGGATATGATTTCCGCGGCCCGGCGGATGCTGGTCATCGCCAGCGAGGATGTCGGTTTGGCCTATCCGCAGGCAGCTTCCATTGTGAAAGCGTGCATTGATTCCGCGTTCCAACTTGGCATGCCCGAAGCGCGCATCCCGCTCGCGGAGGCGATCATCCTGATGGCGACCGCGCCCAAGTCCAATTCGGCCATCCGCGGCATTGACGCAGCCATGGCGGACGTGCGGCATGGCAACTGCGGCGATATTCCGGCGCATTTGAAAGACTGCCATTACACGGGTGCCAAGAAACTGGGACGGGGCCTAACCTATCAGTTCCCGCATGATTTCCCGGGTCACTGGGTCGAGCAGCAATATCTGCCTGACGCCCTGGTGGGCCATACCTATTATGAATATGGGGAAAACAAAAACGAACAGGCCGCGCGCGCCTATTGGGAGAAGATCAAAGGCCGATAATTCTAAGACGCGGCGGCCGGCAAATCACGAAAAGCTGGTGGCGATGTATTTGGACATGCAGCAGGGCGGGGAATACACCCATTGCTCGATGCGTCCCTCGGTCAGGTAATACCGCGGCGCAGGCGGTGGGCCGGTGGGGCGGCGCAGATGGTCAATGACCGTGAGTTTGATTTTCATGCGCTCGGGCAGGATGGATTTGATGTACACCGAAACTGCATCGCCCTCCTGTAAACCCGGCCGCCGCTCGGATAGGCCGGAAAGGTTGGGAGTCAGCTCGATAAAGATGCCATAGGATTCCATGCTGCGTACAATGCCCTGTACGGTTTCCCCCGCATGGAACTGCGCGGCGTTTTCCGCCCAGGTACCGAGCAGCTCCCGATGGGTCAGATGCACCCGCTTGGCTTCCGGGTCGGTGTACAGGACGGCCGCATAGATCATCTGGCCACAGGAAAACCGCTCCCGCGGATGAAAAATGCGCGAAACCGAAATATTCTCAATGCCGATAAATGAGATCACCCCGCAGCCGATATCCACGAACGCGCCGAACGGCTCCAAATGGGTCACGCAGGCCGGAATGATATCGCCGGGCTGTAAATGACGGAGCAGATAGGAGAGCGCCCGCTGCTGGGCGATACGGCGCGAAAGCCGGAGGGTTTCACCGTCTATCCCGGTCACGACAAAGCAGACTGGCTTGCCCACCCGGGACAAGATTGCGATTTCTCGGGTTTGACCGTCGGCAATGCCGAGCGCGCATTCGGTGCGCGGAATGATGCCGCGCCGGGTGCCGCATTCGACCACCAGATTATGTTCCCGATCACAGGACACCGCCATCCCTTCTAAGATGATGCCGGCATCTTGTGCATTTTTTATCCCTTCGGGCGAGGTGAACAGGTTGTCGTTGGATGGCTGGCCAAGCCGCGTCCCTTCGGGCGCATATTCGTGTAAATTCATGCACAAGCCTCCTTCATGGCGGCAACGGTTCCGCCGTTTTTTCCTTTTCTCTGCACGATGCTATTACTATATGCGGCCGCTTGGCAAAACTGAACGCACAATTTGGGAAACGCCCGAAAAAACCTCCCCGCCGGGGCGGAGATGTGATATACTAAAAGCAAGCCAGTTTGAATGAAGCACAAAAGGAGGGCATATCGTTTGGATATTCGCCTGGGAGATAAATTGACCATGAAAAAAGCCCACCCCTGCGGCAGCAAAGAATGGCTGGTGCTGCGGGTTGGGATGGACTTTCGGCTGCGGTGCTGCGGCTGCGGACATGAAGTGATGATTCCGCGCAGCAAGGCCGAGAAAAACATTCGCGTCATACAAAGGGAGGAATCGACATGTTGATCGATGGAAAACAGATGCATATCCAGATTACCAAGGGGCAGATCGGCCGGTATGTCATTCTGCCGGGTGACCCAGCTCGTTGTGAGAAGATCGCCCGTTATTTTGATAATCCGAAAAAGTTAGCCTGTAACCGGGAATATACCCTCTATACCGGCACTCTGGACGGGGTGCAGGTCGGTGTATGCTCCACAGGCATCGGCGGGCCTTCGGCCGCCATCGCCCTGGAAGAACTGGTCGAGTGCGGCGCCGATACCTTCATCCGGGTCGGCACATCGGGCGGCATGCAGGACGATGTCAAAGCGGGGGATATCTGCATCGCGACGGCTGCCATCCGTCAGGAGGGCACCAGCCGGGAATACTTGCCCATCGAATTTCCGGCAGTTGCCGATTTTGATATTGTCCTTGCGCTGCGCGACGCAGCCAAGCAGCTTGGATATCCGTACCATACCGGGGTCATTCAATCCAAAGACAGCTTTTATGGCGAACTGCGGCCTCATCAGCAGGCGGTTGCCGAGGAACTGCTTGGCAAATGGAAGGCCTGGAAAGACGGCGGTGCGCTGACAAGCGAAATGGAGACCGCCGCGTTGCTGATTGTTTCGGCCGTGCGGGGCGTGCGCTGCGGCGCGGTGCTGAATGTGCTTTGGAATGCAGACAACGACGCGGCGG
>JAUMSA010000121.1 GCA_031293105.1 Butyricicoccus sp.
AAACTAATGTATACGTTTTGTACAAAACGCGGCCACGACAAAATCGGCCGGCTGGCATGGCGGAAGCGGCGACAAACCGGGCATTTCATACTCTGCAAGAAGGAGAGGAGATTTTAATATGGGTAAAAAAGAGAACTACACCGCCGAGAAACTGCCGGCGCGGCAGAAATATGCTTTCGGCATCGGCGCCATCGGTAAGGACGCGATCTGTAATCTGGTCGGCGCCTTCCTGATGCTGTATTTCACCGACACCATTGGCCTGAGCGCAGCCTTTGTCGGCGTGCTGTTCTTCGTGGCACGTATCTGGGATGCCATCAACGACCCGGTTATGGGTATGGTTGTTGATAACACCCGCACCAAGTACGGTAAGTTCCGGATTTGGCTGGTGGTTGGTACCCTGGTCAACTCGGTGTTTTTTATTCTGTTGTTTACCACCCTGGGCATCGAGAACAAGACCACTCTGATGATCTACGCCTCGGTGATGTACATTCTCTATGGTATGAGCTATACGATTATGGACGTTCCGTACTGGTCCTGGCTGCCCAACCTGTCCTCTAATCCGCGTGAACGCGAATCGATCTCGGTGATCCCGCGTATCGGTGCTTCGCTTGGCGGTTTCACCATTTGCACCTTTGGTCTGTATGCCATTGACTTTTTCAACCGTCTGGCCGGTGACCATTCGGTTGGTCAGACCCAGGCGGACGGCTCGACGCTGTTTATCTCGGAAACCGGCTTTACCTATTTTGCAATCGCCATTGTTGTACTGTTCGTCGTGTGCATTGCGATTACTGTTTTCAACGTAAAGGAAAAGTCCACCCTGGGTACAGCCGGTTCACACACCGGCCTGAAGGAAGCCTTCTCCATCATCGTTAAGAACGACCAGCTGGTGGCTTTCATCGGCCTGCTGCTGACTTTCAACCTCTGCACTCAGATTCTCAAGGGCTTTGCGGTATACTATTTCAAGGAAGTTTGCCATCAGGCGCAGCTGTATTCCATCTTCGGTTTTGCGATTGTATTTGAGATGATCGGCCTGTTCTTCTTCCCGATCATTGCCCACCGCATCGACCGCCAGAAGGTATACTTCCTGGCTTGCAGCCTGCCGATTATCGGTCTGGTTCTGCTGTGTGCGGCCGGCTATGTGATGCCGACCAGCTACATCGCGGTCGTTGTATGCTGCGCGTTCATCTTCTTTGGTTCCGGCCTGTCCCTGGGCACCACCACCTGCTGCATGGCCGACGTTATCGACTACGGCGAAATCAAGTTCGGCAAGCGCAATGAGTCGGTGACCTGCTCGGCGCAGACCTTCCTGATGAAGGCTGCTATGGCGATTGCCGGCCTGCTGACTGGCGTAGGTCTGGACATTGTCGGCTATGACTCCAAGCTGTCTAACGCAGGCCTCAACCAGGCGGCCAGCACCATTTTCGGCATCCGTATCCTGATGTTTGTCATCCCGATTATCCTGGCAGTCCTCAGCTTCCTGATCTTTAAGTATGCTTACAAGCTCAAGGGTCAGCAGCTCGATGAGATGACCCGCCAGATCAACGAACTGCACGCTGGCCAGAACATCGCGGACTGATTCACGTGCCGTCCGGTTTTCATAAAGAAAGGGAAATCTATGAGTATCATCTATCACAGCTCCAGCCAGACCTTCCACCTGACCAATGGCCGGCTGAGCTATATTTTCCAAGTTTTGCGCAACGACAACCTGGGACAGCTTTACTTCGGCAAAGCGGTCCGGGACCGGGAATCCTTCGGCCATCTGCTTGAATGCAATCACCGGCCGATGACCGCTTACGTCTACGAGGGGGACAAGCGGTTTTCCATGGACCATATCAAGCGGGAATACCCGACCTATGGCACCGGCGATTTTTCCGAACCGGCCGTCGAACTAGTCGCGCCGGACGGCAGCCGTGTCATCGATCTGCGGTATGAATCGCATACAATTGCATCGGGCAAGCCCGGACTGCCCGGACTGCCCGCCACCTACTGCGAAGCCGAGGACGAGGCGGAAACGCTGACCATCCGGCTGCGCGACGCCATCGCAGGGGTGCAGGTCGAACTGCTTTACACCATCTTTGCTGAGCATGACGCCATTGCACGCTCGGCGCGCATCGTCAACGGCGGCAGCCAGCCGCTGCACCTGACACGTGCGATGAGCCTATGTCTGGACCTGCCCGACTGCGACTATGATTGGATCCAGTTCTCCGGAGCCTGGTCGCGCGAGCGCCAGCGCAAAGACCGCCGCCTCGAGCAAGGCATCCAGGCGATTGGTTCGGTGCGCGGCTGTTCCTCGCACAATCACAATCCGTTTCTTATCCTCAAACGCCCCCACACGACCGAGGACATGGGGGAGGCCCTTGGCTTCTCGCTGGTCTACTCGGGCAACTTCCTGGCACAGGCCGAAGTGGACGCATGGAGCACCACCCGTGTGCTCATGGGCATCCATCCCTTTGGATTTGACTGGAAGCTGGAAGCAGGTGAGAGCTTCCAGACGCCAGAGGCGGTGCTGGTATACAGCGCAGACGGTCTGAATGCGCTGAGCCAGACCTATCACGACCTGTACCGCAGCCGCTTGGCGCGCGGTGTATGGCGTGACTGGCCGCGTCCCATCCTCATCAACAACTGGGAGGCGACTTACTTTGATTTTGACGAGGACAAGCTCGTCAGCATTGCACGCACCGCGCACGAGGACGGCGTGGAGCTGTTCGTGCTGGATGACGGCTGGTTTGGCGCGCGTTCGAGCGATACCGCCGGCCTGGGGGACTGGACACCCAACCCTGCGCGTCTGCCGCGGGGGTTGTCCGGGCTGTCCGAGCGCATCGAGGCGCTGGGTATGAAGTTCGGCATCTGGATCGAGCCCGAAATGGTCAACAAGGATTCCGATTTGTACCGCGCCCATCCGGATTGGATCATCCATGTGCCCGGACGTCCGGCTTCCCATGGCCGCAACCAGTATGTGCTTGATTTCAGCCGCAAAGAGGTCGTGGACTGCATCTTCGATCAGCTGCATGCGCTATTTTCCAATGCAAAGGTTTCTTATGTAAAGTGGGATATGAATCGCTGCATTACCGAATGTTATTCCGCAGCGCTGCCTGCTGACCGGCAAGGCGAGGTGTTCCACCGGCATATCCTCGGGGTGTATGACCTGTATGAGCGGCTGGTCACTGCCTTCCCGCACATCCTGTTTGAGTCCTGTGCCTCGGGCGGCGGCCGGTTTGACCCGGGTATCCTGTACTATGCCCCGCAGGGCTGGTGCTCGGACGATTCGGATGCGGTCGAACGCATGCGTATCCAGTACGGCACTACCTATTGCTATCCCATCAGCGCCATCGGTGCGCATGTGTCGGCCTGCCCGAACCATCAGCTTTTCCGCACCACACCGATCTCGACGCGCGCCAATGTCGCGTTTTTCGGCACGTTCGGCTATGAGCTGGACCTGAATAAGCTGACCGATGAGGAGCGGGCGCTCGTACGCGAGCAGATCGCGTTCATGAAGCAATATCGTGAGGTCATCCAGTTTGGTACATTCTATCGTCTTTCCTCTCCCTTTGAAGACAGCAACATCATGAGCTGGATGGTCGTGAGCCAAGACAAGCGCACCGCGATTGTCGGGTACTATAAGATTCTCAACGAAGTCAACGGTCCCTACCGCCGTGTACGGCTTCAGGGTCTGGACCCGGCGCTGTGTTACCAAGTGGATGGAAACGAAACCCACTTTGGCGACGAGCTGATGCATGTCGGCCTGCTCACAACCGACGGTTCGGCGGGCGAATGCCAGCCGGAGGACCGCAAGAGCTGCGATTTCGATTCGCGCATTTTTGTGCTCCACGCATCGCAGGACTAAGAACAAGCAATTGTCGATGGATTTGGCCACCCGTTTTGCGTAAAACAAAACGGGTGGCCTTTTGCCGTCTGCGGCCATAAGAACAAGACCTGGAGCATGGGTGCTCCGGGTCTGTTTTTTTATTCAAACTCACATTTTTTTACTTAGATCGTACAAAAGAGCAGAAAGGAGGAATCTATATGAACCGGGAAATCCATTCCACACCGATTTCTGTACCGCTGACGCAAACACAGATTGGTGCAGGCACGTTTCTGGTTAGCCGGCAGTATGGCGACAGGTATTACGGCCTGCGCTCTACTCCAGCAGTGCGTGCAGCAAGCCACACACATTGCTGGGGGCTTTTCCAATGGTCGAATGGATCAAAGACATTTTGGCCGCCAGATGGCAAACCCGAGGATGAATGAAACTGCTTCCGCAATCTTTGGACTATCCCATGCCCTTGGTATAGCAAAATCCATGCCAGTTTTTCAAGTGGACAAGAAAAGAGCAAAATCGTTTTGCATACAAAAAATAGATGAAAAATTATTTTGCGCCGTAGCCTGGACATTGCGAGATAGATTTTTATTGCACGGCGGACAGCAGGAACGGATACGATGCAGACAATGTATTCATTGGTGTAAATTTATCGTGCCAGTAAAAAGGCATACAGAAACGGTGTTTTGTATGCTTTTTTACAGTCGATTGCGGTCTCCCCACTCGCACATGCCATCCAGAATCGGGATCAGAGATTTTCCCCGCTCGGTTAGGCTGTATTCGACTTTTGGGGGGATTTGGGGATATTCTTCACGATGGATCAGCTGATCGGCTTCCAGTTCCTTCAGCGTGGAACTCAGGGTTTTATAGGAAATGTTACCAATATATTTTTTCATTTCGTTAAACCGCACGACACCGAATTCCATTAAGGTGTAAAGAAT
>JAUMSA010000128.1 GCA_031293105.1 Butyricicoccus sp.
GACCGGAATCCTTGCCAAGTACATCTCCATCTTGTACCGGCAGGAACAAAAGTACATCAACCACGTGTTATCGCCCTATAATTTGGGATATTCCAGCTATAAATTTTTGCTGTATCTGAGCCGGTGTGAAGGGTGCAGCCAAAAGCAGATGTGCCGCAATATGGTAATCGACGAAGCGCTGGCAACCCGCGTGATGAAAAAGCTGGAGGAACAAGGCTATGTTTGCCGGGAAAAGGGCAATGGCCGCACCTACCAGTTATTTTTGAGCGACAAGGGCCGGGAACTGGTTCCCAAAATCCGGCAGGCTGTCACGGTTTGGTGGGACAAATTAACTGAAACTTGGACCGACCAACAAATGGACTGGATATTGCAGCAGCTGCCGCAAATGATCGAAAAAGCAAATGATATGATCGGACAAATCGGGGAGGACGAAAATGGAACAAGTCAAACAAAATCCGCTGGGCACTGAAAAGATCGAGCGGTTGCTGGCGCGGTTTGCCATTCCCAGCATCATTGCCATGCTGGTCAGCGCGCTGTATAACATCGTCGATCAGGTGTTCATCGGTTGGAGCGTGGGCATGCTCGGCAATGCGGCGACCAATGTTGCGTTTCCGCTGACCATCACCTGCACCGGCTTATCGCTTTTGTGCGGCATCGGTGGGGCGGCCAACTTCAATTTGTGCATGGGCCGCGGCGACGAAGAACGCGCCGAGCGGTTCGCTGGGGCCGCCATCGGCATGATGGTCATTTTGGGCGTTGTTCTGTGCCTGGGGGTGCGGCTGTTTTTGAAGCCGATGATGCTGGCCTTTGGCGCAACGCCCGATATTTTGGACTATTCGCTCACCTATACCGGCATTACATCGATTGGTTTTCCCTTTCTGATTCTGACCACCGCGGGCAGCAACCTGGTGCGTGCCGATGGCAGCCCGCGCTTTTCCATGCTGTGCACGCTGACCGGCGCGATTATCAACACCATCATGGACCCGGTGCTGATCTTTGGGTTCCACATGGGCATGGCCGGTGCGGCGCTGGCCACCATTTTGGGACAGTTTATCTCCTGCCTCATGGTTGTCGGCTACTTGACGCGGTTTAAGACCGTCCATCTGCGGCTGTCCTCGCTGCGGCCGTCGCTGCATTACTGGAAATGTATTCTGGCGCTTGGCATTGCGCCGTTTTTCAACCAAATGGCCATGATGGTCGTGCAGATCGTCATGAACAACATTTTAAAGCATTACGGCGGCGCATCGGCCTATGGCAGCGAGATTCCGCTGGCCTGCGCGGGCATCATCGCCAAGGTCAATATGATTTTCTTTTCCATCATCATTGGCATCTCGCAGGGCATTCAGCCCATCATCAGCTACAACTATGGCGCCCATAATTTCCGCCGTGTGCGCGACACCTACAAAAAGGCAGTCGGCATTGCCATCTGCATCTCGGTGTTCTCCTTCCTGTGCTTTCAGTTCTTCCCGCGCCAGATCATTGGCTTTTTTGGCTCGGGCAGTGAGGAGTATTTCCAGTTTGCCGAGGAGTATTTCCGGATTTTCCTGTTCTTCACCTTTATCAACGGCATTCAGCCCATTACCGCCAATTTCTTCACATCCATCGGCAAGGCCATCCGCGGTGTGTTCCTGTCCCTGACCCGGCAGATCATTTTCCTGTTGCCGCTGATCGTGATTTTGCCGATGTTCTTGGGCATCGATGGCGTCATGTATTCGGCCCCCATTGCCGACTTTATTGCAGCGGTGCTGGCCGTGATCTTCGTGACGCGGGAGTTTAAACACATGGAACAATAGGAGGCACAGCATGGCGGTTCAAAATGATTTTTCACGCGGCAGCATTTCGGGGAATATTTTGCGGCTGGCCGTGCCGCTAATGCTCGCACAGCTGGTCAACGTCCTATATAATGTCGTGGACCGCGTGTTTATTGGCCACATCGGCAGCACCATGCTGCCGCTCACCGGCGTCGGGCTTTGTATGCCGGTCATCACGGTTATTTCGGCCTTTTCCGGCCTGTTCGGCATGGGCGGTGCACCACTCTGCTCAATTGAGCGCGGCCAGGGCGAATTGGAGGAAGCGACCAAGGTACAGAATACCGCCTTTGTCCTGCTCGTGGGCACCGGTATCCTGTTGACCGTGGTGGGCGAAGTGTTTCTGCATCCCATTTTGCAGCTGTTCGGTGCAAGCGCGGACACCATGCCGTATGCGGCCGAATATCTGCGCATCTACCTGATCGGTACGGTTTTTGTGATGATTTCGCTGGGCATGAACTATTTCATCAACTCCCAGGGCTTTGCCGGAACCGGGATGCTCACCGTATCGCTGGGCGCGGTCATCAACCTGGTGCTCGACCCGCTGCTCATTTTTGGTCTCAATATGGGCGTCCAGGGCGCCGCGCTGGCGACCGTGCTGGCGCAGGCGGCATCGGCGGTCTGGGTGCTGCGGTTTCTCACTGGACCCAAAGCCATTTTGCGGTTGCAGCCGCGAACCTTTCACTGGAACAACGGCCGGATTGCCAAGATCACCGGCTTGGGGCTGTCCAACTTCATCGCCCTCGGCACCAACGGCCTGGTGCAGATCGCCTGCAACACCACGCTCCAGACCTTTGGCGGCGACCTGTATGTGGGTGTTATGACCGTGTTGATGTCCATTCGGGAGGTCGTACAGATGCCGGTCAGCGGCCTGACCAACGGCGCGCAGCCGGTCATTGGCTACAACTATGGCGCCAAAACGTATGACCGGGTGCGGCAGGCCATCCGGTTCACTGTTTTATCCGGTATTGGATATACGACGCTCATTTGGGCGGTGCTGTTTTTCTTCCCGACCGGGTTTATTCTGATGTTCAATGACAGCCCAACTCTGATGGAAGCGGCCAAACCGGCCCTGCATCTGTACTTTTTCGGCTATTTTATGATGTCGCTGCAATTTGCCGGGCAGTCGGTGTTTGTCGCCTTAGGGCGCTCCAAACAGGCGGTGTTCTTTTCGCTGCTGCGCAAGGTGGTCATCGTGGTGCCGCTGACGCTGATTTTGCCCCATGTGGCTGGGCTGGGCGTCACCGGTGTATTCCTGGCCGAGCCGGTCAGCAATTTTGTCGGCGGACTGGCTTGTTTTTGCACCATGTACCTGACCGTCTACCGGCGGCTGGGCAAGGAGGGACGGACGTGAATGCGTCCGTCTTTTTTTGCAGCTTTGCTGTTTTTTTGATATAATAGACCCAAATACGAACAAGGATTTTGAAACGATGAAAAAAATGGTCATTGGAATTTTGGCCCATGTGGACGCGGGCAAGACCACGCTGTCCGAGGGCCTGTTATATCGGGCCGGGTCGGTGCGCAAGCTGGGACGTGTGGACCATGGCGACGCCTTTTTGGACACCGATGCCCTGGAACGTGCGCGCGGCATCACCATTCTGGCCAAGCAGGCTGAATTTACCTATGGGGATACTGCCTTTACGCTGCTGGATACGCCTGGGCATGTCGACTTTTCGGCTGAGACCGAGCGCACGCTGCAAGTGCTGGATGCGGCCGTACTGGTCGTGAGCGGCACCGACGGGGTGCAGGGCCACACCCAGACGCTGTGGCGGCTGCTCGAGCGGCATCACATTCCGACGTTTCTGTTTGTCAACAAGATGGATTTGGCCGGGAGCGACCGCGCCGCGCGGCTGAATGAACTGCGCATCCGCCTGTCGGACGGCTGTGTCGATTGCAGCGCCGACGTGGAGGATAGCGCGCGGGACGAGAATATCGCCATGTGTGACGAAGCCCTGCTTGAGCAGTATCTGGACAGTGGAAGTATAAGCGAGGACGACATCGTCCGCCTGGTGGCGGCACGACGGCTGTTTCCCTGTTATTTTGGTGCCGCCTTGCGGCTGGACGGCATCGATGCCCTACTGGACGGTCTGGCGCGGTTTGGCCCCCAGCCGGTCTACTCGGAGGCGTTTGGTGCACGGGTGTTCAAAATCGCGCGGGATGAGCAGGGCAACCGCCTGACCTATCTCAAAGTAACGGGCGGTGTGCTGCGGGTCAAGGATACCATCGGGGACACCGGCGAAAAGGTCAACCAAATCCGCATCTATTCGGGCGTTAAGTATCAGACCGTAAACGAAGCACCGGCCGGGACGGTCTGCGCTGTGACCGGCTTGACGGAGACCCATCCGGGCCAAGGGCTGGGGGAGGAATCCATGGGCGTTGCGCCGGTGCTCGAACCGGTGCTGACCTACCGCGTGGTGCTGCCCGACGGCTGCGATGCGCATACCATGCTGGGCCATCTTCGGCAGCTCGAGGACGAGGACCCCATGCTCCGCGTGGTTTGGAATGAAACCCTGGGCGAACTGCATGTGCAGCTCATGGGCGAGGTACAGCTGGAAGTGCTTACCCAGCGCATGCAGGAGCGGTTCGGACTGGCGGTATCCTTTGACAGCGGCAACATCGTTTACAAGGAAACCATTGCCGCGCCCGTGCTGGGCGTCGGCCATTTCGAGCCGCTGCGGCATTACGCCGAAGCGCATCTGCTGCTCGAGCCCGGCGAGCGGGGCAGCGGCATGCAGTACGCGACCCGTTGCAGCACCGATGAACTGGATGTCAACTGGCAACGATTGATTCTGACCCACCTGGCCGAAAAGACCCATGTGGGCGTGCTGATCGGGGCACCCATTACGGACATGAAAATCACGCTGCTGGCCGGACGCGCCCATCTCAAGCACACCGAGGGCGGCGACTTTCGGCAGGCGACCTACCGCGCGGTGCGGCAGGGACTGATGCAGGCGCAAAGCATCCTGCTCGAGCCTTATTATGCCTTTCGCCTGGAAGTGCCCGCCGAAAACGTCGGCCGGGCCATGACTGATATCCAGCGCATGTCCGGCTCGTTTGAGCCGCCCGAAACGGTCGGGGAGGAGGCTATCCTGACCGGCACCGCCCCGGTGGCAACCCTGCGCGGCTATTGGACCGAAGTAACCGCCTACACCAAAGGCCGCGGCCGCCTGACCTGTACGCTGGCCGGATATGAGCCTTGTCACAATGCCGAGGAAGTGATTGCGGCCAGCGGCTACGACCCGGAGCGTGATCTGGACAACCCGCCGGACTCGGTCTTCTGCGCGCATGGGGCGGGCTACAACGTCAAATGGAACGAAGTTCCGGCGCATCAGCATGTCGACCCTGGTGTGCGCCTGGACGAGCCCGAAGAACCGGAGGTGCAAGCACCGCGCCCCCCTTCGTCCCGTCCGGCGGTAGATGATAAGGAACTGGAAGAGATCTTTGTGCGCACCTACGGGCCGATTAAGAACCGTGGATTTGACGCGTTCCGCAGCGCCAAAAAGCGCAAGGAGGCCCCGGAAGGGGAATACCTCAGCCGCATCCGACCGGACGATTATCTGCTTGTGGACGGCTACAATATTATTTTTGCCTGGGACGAACTGACCGCCATTGCCAAGGGCGACCTGCCCGCCGCGCGAGCCATGCTGCTTAACATCCTGAGCAATTTCCAGGGCGTGCGCAAGTGCCACCTGATCGTGGTCTTTGACGCCTACAAGGTCAAAGGCGGCGTGCGCTCGGTCGAAAAGGACGGCAACATCGATGTCGTATATACCAAGGAAGCCGAAACGGCGGACATGTATATCGAAAAAGCGTCCTATGATCTGTCGCGGCGGCACCGGGTGCGCGTGGCGACTTCGGACGCACTCGAACAGATGATTATTCTCGGACACGGCGCCGAGCGCCTGTCGGCCCAAGACCTCAAATGGGAGGTCGAGCAGGCCAACGAACAAATCGCGGCGCTCATCGCGCATTTTGCCGCGCAGATGGGCAAAACACCGCTTTGACAGTCGTGTTTCCCCGGCCGCTTTGGCGACGCACTGCGCACCGTGCAGGAGAACCTGGACGCCAAGAACTATTACGCCTACAATCCGGAATTCGACGTGCAGCCGGTACCGACACCGCGCAGCCTGCCGCGGATTTAAAGTGGATTCATACCCAGCTTACAAACGCAAAACAAGGGCCGAAAATCGGCCCTTGTTTTTTACTTGTATAACGAAAACCACTCGCTAGGCGAGTGGTTCGAAAGAAGACTATAGTCGATACTGCAGAAAGAAAAACTCCCTTTGCTATAATGGAAGTGCGGTCTGCCAACTGCATAAGCCAAGCAAAGGGAGGTCATTCGGAG
>JAUMSA010000181.1 GCA_031293105.1 Butyricicoccus sp.
CGCCGGGGGAGCGCCCACCCGGTCGCCCAGGATGTAGGCGACATCGCTGGCCGGACGCGGAATGACATGCACCGCAATCAGTTCGCCGACCCGTTCGGCCGCCGCAGCGCCCGCATCGGTCGCGGCCTTGACCGCGCCAACATCGCCTTCCACCATCACGGTGACCAAGCCGCCGCCGACCTGCGTTTTACTCAGCAGGGTGACATTCGCCGCTTTGAGCATGGCGTCGGCCGCTTCGATGGAACCGATCAGACCGCGCGTTTCGATCATACCCAGAGCATTCATGGTAATCCCTCCATTTCAATGCGGAAATGCCCGTTCCCGCAGACAGGGGATTATTCGACTCTCGGGTTGTCGGCTACAAATTCGATTGCAGAGGCGAAGGCTTCGCAAGCCGATTTGCAGGCCGACTGGCTGCCGGTGAGCAGCGCGCCGCCGAAGTTGGTTTCCGACGGGGGCGCATACAGAACGCACATCTTGACGTCCGCTGCCTTGAGCGCTGCATCCACGCCATACATGGCTTCCAGCGGGGGCGCGATCAGGTACGCCAGCGCTTCGCCCTCCTGGATGCCGGCGCCTTCGGACAGGTACGAGCCGGTACGGGAGATGCACTGTGCATAATAGACGATCGAGTCATCCTCGTTGGCCGAGATGAAGTACGCAACATTTTCGACCATATCTACTGCGGCCTGCAAGCCGGCCTTGACTTCGGCCGGGTTGGGGCCAGCCAGGATGCCGATGAATTCACCGGCCAGCTTGGTGTTGGCATTGGCTGCGCCGCCATAGAAGCTCTTGGCATAGACAACCTTGACGTCTGCCTTCTTGGTCGCTTCGTCAACCGCCGTATAACCGACATCATCGCAGTCGGTCGTCAGCAGGGCCAGGGATTTTTGGTCGGGGCTGAGGTTGAGCTGTTTGGCAAGGTCGGGCGATACGTTCGGGATGATCTTCGACGCCAGCACAGTCGCTCTTACGGGGTCTCTTTTCATGTCTATTTCCTCCCTGTTACAGTTTCAGATCGGTACCGCTGGCCTTCTTGTCCAGCATGATTTTGATAATCTCCGCAATATGGGCGCCGGCCTCAGCTGGGATGGTGCCGTTGCGGTGGATGTTGGAAACCACCGTGCGGCGTGCTTCGGGCATGCCCACGGTTGCGCGGTAGGCGATGTAAGCCGACATGGATTCGGCGGTGATGAGGCCCGGGCGTTCGCCGATCAGGGTGCAGGTGACCTCGGCGTCCAGCAGTTCGGAGATCTCGTCCATGACGCCAACGCGGCCATATTTGACGAAGAACGGCGTGCCGACCTCGATGTGGTAGCTTTGCAGGCCCTGCATAATCGCGGGCAGCAGGTCGGCGATGTTGGCCGCCACGGCTGCCGAGGACAGGCCGTCCGCTACGTAGATCTGGACACGTGGGCTCTTTTTGCATTTCTCCAGGATAGTTTTCCGGGCTTCCTCGTTGAGCTTACGGCCCAGGTCGGGGCGGGTCAGGTAAACATCCTTGCTGTCGCACTGGGTCTGCACGATGAACAGGCCCATTTGCTTTTCGACGAAATCGTGATCGACGTCGTTAAAGACCGCGTCCTGCGCTGCCGAATGTGCGGCACGGAATTGCAGCTGCGGGTCGGTTTTATATCGGGCGCCCGCCTTGCCGATGCCCAGACGGCAGGGGGCATGGGCCTTGAGTTCGGCGTAATCCTCGCCATGGGCCGGGTTCTTGACCAGATACTGGGTCCGGATATCCACTTCGGTTACGTCCGGGATACATCCGTCCTCCACGGCGGTATTTTCACAGCAGACGGGTTCGGCTTTGACCGCCGGGGCAGCCGTGCCGCCCGAAAGGTTCATTTCAGAAAGCACCTGCTCGATGATGGCTTTTAAATCCTTCTGATCCATTCAGTGCGCA
This sequence comes from Butyricicoccus sp., assembly GCA_031293105.1. GTDB lineage: Bacteria > Bacillota > Clostridia > Oscillospirales > Butyricicoccaceae > Butyricicoccus_B. The sequence continues at coordinate 1,907 of JAUMSA010000181.1, forward strand.
CCTCCTCTTACTTTGCCATAAAGACCGAAGCGTCGCCCGCCTTGGGGGTCAGCTTGCCATTTTCGGAGAAGCCCATCTTCTCCAGCCACTCGTCGAATTCCTTGATCGGGCGCAGGCCAAAGACCTCACGCAGGGCAGCCGCTTCGTGGAAGCCGGTGCACTGATACATCAGCATGCAGTCGTCGCCCTGGGGCACGCCCATGATGTAGTTGCAGCCCGCCGCAACCAGCAGGGTGGCCAGGTTTTCGATGTCGTTCTGGTCGGCCTTCATGTGGTTGGTGTAGCAGGCGTCGCAGCCCATGGGGACACCGGTCAGCTTGCCCATGAAGTGGTCTTCCAGACCGGCACGGATGACCTGCTTGGAATCATACAGGTATTCCGGACCGATGAAGCCGACAACCGTGTTGACGAGGAAGGGCTGATAGCGCTTGGCAAAGCCGTAGCAGCGGGCTTCCATGGTGACCTGGTCCCAGCCGTTGTGCGCTTCCGAAGAAAGCTCGGAGCCTTGGCCGGTTTCAAAGTACATGACGTTCGGGCCGGTGCAGGTGCCCTTGTGCAGCATCATGTCGCGGCCTTCGTCCAGCATGGTAGCGGTCAGGCCAAAGGCCTCGTTGCCCTTCTGGGAACCGGCGATGGACTGGAACATCAGATCGATCGGGGCGCCGAATTTGTCGGCCGCCTCGGTCTGGGTGGTCACGTGCGCCAGAACGCAAATCTGGGTGGGAACTTCCCATTTATTTTTAAATTCGTCAAAACTCTTGAGGATACGTGCCACGCTTTCCACCGAGTCATCGACCGGGTTCAGGCCAATGACCGCGTCGCCGCAGCCGAGGGACAGGCCTTCCATGACCGACGCCATGATGCCCTTGGGGTCATCGGTGGTGTGGTTGGGCTGCAAGCGGGAGGAGAAGGTGCCCGGCAGGCCGATGGTCGTATTGCAGTGAGCCGATACGCGCATCTTCTTGGCCGCATAGATGAGGTCGAGGTTGCTCATCAGCTTGCAGACCGCGGCAACGATCTCACTGGTCAGGCCGCGGGATGCGCGGCGGATCATCGCGCCGTCGGTGGTTTCGTCGAGCAGCCATTCGCGGAACTCGGCGACCGTCATATTTTTGAACTGATTGAAGATGGTTTCGTTGACGGCATCTTGGATGATGCGGGTCACTTCGTCCTGCTCATACGGTACCGCAGGGGTGTTGCGCAGGTCGTTTAATGTAATGTGGGAGAGGACTACCTTGGCGGCTACGCGCTCCTGCGCGTCTTCCGCAGCAATGCCGGCCAGTTTGTCGCCCGACTTTTCCTCGTTGGCCTTTGCCATGACTTCCCGGAGCGACTTAAATTCGTATGTGTGGCCAAAAAGCTTTGTTTTCAGTATCACATTCACTCACCTCTCGTTCATGTTTTTTAAGAATTGAAGATCAGGGTCTTGATTACGACGGGCACCACATGGCCGCCCGCCAGCGGTTCGCCGATATCGATATAGTCACCGCTGAGGGTGCGGATGCTGTCAATGCAGATGACATCTTTCTCGTGGCCGATCTTGACGCTCAGCGCATTGCCCAGCACCTTGCCGATATCGTTTTCCACCACCAAAATCAAGGGATATGGGGATTCGATCGCCTCCTTTGCGCCTGAAATCACTGCATCGGCCAGGGCCTGGATTTCCGCGAAGCTGGTGCGTCCGCGGCCGGAGAATGCAATGGCAATCTGCTCGGGCCGCCCTTCCGGCCGGTACAGTGGGATTTGGGTTCGGATGGAGTCCGAAAGCGTTTCCAGCATCGCTTCGTCCTCCTCAGCTACCTTCAAAATGGGCACGTTCTTGATCGGCAGTTTGTCCCTGGCATAGGTGATGGTGCTGCCGCTCACTTCGGTCGTGTGCGTTCCCGCACCGACCACCGTGGCCCGGATGGTTTCGGCGGCCTGGTACAGTACGACCTGTCCAAACGCCGGATGCTGGCGGATTGCCCGTCCGAGCAATACGCCGATATCGCCGTAACGGAATACGTCTTCGGTTGCCGGCTGATAAATATAGTCCGCCACACCGCCCGAAAAGGTCACGCCGCGCACGGCGGGCTGGGGCGGGATGGACGTACCACCGTTGGTATACAGCCACGGATGCTCGGCATCCTGCGGCTTGAGGAACAGGGCCTGCGCCAGCTGGTCGGCCATGTGCTCGCACACACGGAACAGGGTATCCGGGTCGGCGCGGTCGCCGGAAGCGAGCGCGATGCCCCGTTTGCGGGCAAAGTCCTGCAATTTGGGGAAAATCCAGGTGATTTTCCCGTCCTGTATCTTAATGAGGCGGCCGCCGATATCCAGGCAGCTCACCCCGCGAAGGGTTCCTTTTTCAAAAAGCGCGATGTTGGAGGTGCCGCCGCCGACATCGATGTTGGCTACCACCGTGCGCTCGTTTTCTGAAATCTGGTCGGTGCCGGCGCCGCGGGCGGAGAGCACGCTTTCCAAATCCGGCCCCGCCGTGGCGACCACGAAATCGCCCGCCATGTCGGACAGGGCGGCAAGCACCTGGTTGGCATTCTGCTTGCGCGCGGTATCGCCCGTGATGATGACCGCACCGGTCTGCAAATCCGAGGGTTTCATCCCGGCAGCCGCGTATTGTTCGCGGACAATCCGTTTGACCCCTTCGGCATCGATCTCGGTGGACGAGAGCAGGGGGGTGAAATAGATCGGGCTGCGGTATACCACGTCCTTTTCGACAATGGAGACCCGCGGCACCGCATAGCTGCCCGCCAGGTTTTCAATGACCAGGCGGCTGAAGACCAACTGGGTCGTCGAGGTACCGATGTCGATGCCCACGCTTTGGACAATTTCCTGCATAGTTCCACCTCTCTTTGGAAAAAAACAAAAGCAGCCCGGGCGCAGGAATCCCCCTGCATCCGGACTGCGTCGTTCGGCTGATACTGGCCCGGCGCTACGGCGCGCCGGTCAGGTCCATTATTTCATTTTTAAAATCAAAGGCGACACAGGTGCCTGTGCTGCCCGACTCAATGGTCAGTTTGCCGCGCAGCTTGTCTTTGACCAGCGACTGCACAATGCTCAGTCCCAGCCGGTCGTTGTCGGCTGCGCCCACCATGAAGCCGCACCCGTCGTCGATGACCTGGATGCGGGAATAGAGTTCCCCTTGCGTCACAACAATGCGAATCGACCCCTTTTTGCGGTCGGTAAACGCATATTTGAGCGAGTTTTGCAGCAGTTCGTTGATGACAAGGGCGATTGAGGTGGCAATCTCCGAATCGACCTTGAAATTGTCGCCCTCGAGCGAGATATTCAGGTCGAAATACTGGGGCGCAAAATAGCGCACCGCGTTGTTTTTGATGTTGACGATGACTTCGCCGATCATGACCTGGTCGATGCCCGACTGGGCGAGCAGTTCGTGGGTGGCCGCGATCGACAAAATGCGGTTCATACTTTCGTACAAAACCCGTTTGGTCGACGGGTTATCGGTCCGCCGAATCTGCAAACGCAGCAGGCTGGCGATGGTTTGCAAATTGTTCTTTACCCGGTGGTGCATCTCTTTGATGGCCACCGATTTTAAAATGAGCTGTTTGGCTTGTTCGCGCTGGAAGGTGATGTCGCGGATGATGACCGCAAAATCAATCCCGCCCGCTTGGATTTGGATGCGCTTGATGGCCAGGGAATACTGTCCCACCATTACTTCGACGGCCGTATAACCGTCGGCCGGGTCCATATCCTGCGATTCGTCCACCAGCCGGAAATTTTCGTACTTTTGCCCCAACACATCCTCGACATAGCCGAGTTTGGTGTAGAGCTGCTTGGCCAGCGCGTTGCGGAAAGTGACGATGCCCTGGTCACTGACAATCAGGAGCGCTTCGTCGATGCACTCGGGCAGCCAACTGGTTTCATCCGACAGATGGGTAATCATATCGGCCATGTATTGGAAACTTTCCTCGGACAGGTGCAGCCGTTCGCGCACAGCGCACTGTTCGTCCCGCTTTTCGCGGATGAGTACCCCGATAACCCGGCTGCCGTTTTTGATGGACTCGACCGATTGGATGACGTGGGTGCTTTCCTGGGTGACGGCTTTCATCTGCTTGGTAGCCACGCCCAGCATAAAGGTGCGGGCGACCGCCGGTTCATTTTCCGGCTTGGCCAGCAGGCCGACGACCGTCTTCTTGTAGGAAGAGGGCACCCCGTCGGGTTTGGCTTCGGCCACTACAATGGCGTCGCCGTCCGGGGTAGGGCAATCGACGAAGATATCGGCATCTTCCAGGTTGGCCAGAGGCTGCAAGACCACGGCCATGCCCTGGATGATGGCGATTTCTTCTTCAGTTAGGTTGGTGTATTGTTTGCATAATGCGGCGATCTGGTCCATAGGTCAACCTCTCGCCTGCAAAATGATCTCGGCAACACGGCGCATCGACATGTTTTTGGTCTGGCTGAGTTTGCGGATAAACGCATACGCATCCTGCTCGCAAAGGCCGTTGCGGGACATGATTTGCCCTTTGGCCTTTTCGATGATGCTGCGGCTCTCCAGACGTTCTTCCACCTTGGCGATATTTTTTTGCAGCTTACGGATTTCGTTGCTGCGCGCCACCGCCAGCTCAATGCTGGGGATGATGGATTTTTCGTCGATCGGCTTGACCAGATAGCCGCTCACGCCGATTTCCTTGGCGGTATCGATGAATTCCCGCTCGCTGTATGCGGTGAGCAGCACAATGGCTGCGCCGAATTGTTCTTCGTTCATGATGCGCGCCGCCGACAGGCCGTCGAGCAGCGGCATTTTAATATCCATCAGCACCAGGTCGGGTTTGAGGCCTTTGCAAATTTCAATGGCGTCAAACCCATCGGTGGCTTCCCCGATCACCTGGTAGCCCTTTTCTTCGAGTAATTCCTTTAAATCCATGCGCGTGATCGGTTC
>JAUMSA010000183.1 GCA_031293105.1 Butyricicoccus sp.
ATAAAGTTCTGATAATCGTTCTTTTCTACAAAAATGTCAATATCATTATGGGCTCTTGACTGATATCCAAGAAGAGCATCTACACCCCAGCCACCATCAAGAAAGACTTTAATCTCCGCATCTATTGCAAATTGAAGAATCTGTTTTACATCTGTTATATTGACCATCTTATCATCTCCACAAATTCTAATTAGGCGACCAGAGGAACTGCTGGTCTGTTTGATAAATCTCTGCATTTAGCAGTTTTCAATGTTGCCAAAACGAAAGTTAAGAAGATGTTCCTTTTCTCCATGTCGCTTTCTTTGGCGTAATTTACAAGGTTATTCCACACAAGATAGTTGTTCAGATACTTGGTAGAAACACCGTTAAAGCCACGCATAAACCTCTTTAGCTGGCTATGGTAGCTATTGATATGTTGGATATTATAAATGCCTTTCTTGGCTTTGCCAGTCTTTAACTGCACAAGGTCAATGCCATTGGCATTTGTAAATCTCACATAGGAGTTCATCTTGTCCGTAACAAGAGTGGAATTGGTCTTAATCCTACCATCATAAATATGATGTAAATCTATTGTAGAAACTCTACCAGTATTCGTAATCTTGGAGATAGACAAGCCATTCCTATTAACCGCACAAGGAACACATACCTTTTCTTGGGACAAGCCTCTGATATGTGTAGAATGACCACGCTTATGAGCCTTGCGTGGCATAGCAAATGTCTTACTCTTGCTATGATTGCCCTTGTACGAGATGGCGAAAAAAGTTTCGTCAGCCTCAATAATGCCGTCAAGGGTAACATCGTCTGCCATATTCTGAAGTGCATCCAAAATCTTGTGTCTCCAAAGGAATGCGGTGTTTCTGTGAATCCCACAAGCAACAGCAGTCTTACGAATGGATAAGCCATTCATCATACAATCAATGTACTGCTCCCACACGGACAAGTCTTTTCTTGTACCAGACACAATGGAGTTCGTAGCAATCACGAAGGACTTGCCACAATCCTTACATACATATCGCTGTGTGCCATCTTTACGATGACCATTGCGAACCACATGGATACAGCCACAAAGAGGGCATACACGACCATTTGCAAAGCGTTCCTTTGCTACGAAATCTTCAATATTCAAAGACTTTACAAAGGCAGGACTTAAAAGCATTGTTTTAAGGCTTTCCTGCTCTGCGACAGTCAACTTACCGATAATATCTAATGCGTCTTTGATAGTAGGCATATCCAATTACCTCCTTCGGTGGTACTGTTTCTTACTATTATTATACGCTATTTCTCGTCAAAAATCAACCATTTGTTGTGACAGAGCCTTTCTATTTTTCCGGAGGAGGCAGAAGAGATATGAAACCGAAAATCAAAGTGGTCTTTGTCGACCTGGACGGCACGCTGCTGCAAGGCGTGGATACCGTTTCGCCGCGCACCGTGCGCGCATTTGCCGCCGCGCGTGAGCGGGGCGTTACGCCGGTTATCGCGACCGGACGCTTGGCGTATGAAGCCGATTTTGCCAGCCGTGCCATCGGGGCGGACGGCTACTTTATCGCCATGAACGGCCTGGCCGTTTATGAGGATTACCGCACCGGCCGGCTGCTGTATGAGGCCCACACGCCCGATGAAGCGGTGCCCTACATCATCCGGTGCCTGAGCCGGTACAATGTGTTTTTCCAGGCGTATGCGGGTAACCGCGCCTATTGCCAGAAGAGCCATGCCCACCTGCTCGACGTCTGCGGCATGGACGAGGAACACCGGCGGTTTTTCGGCAGCACCCAGATGGTCGTGGACGATCTGGAAGCCTACCTGCGGGAAAAGGATTTGCTGGTCAATAAATTCTTTGTCAGCGTAGGCGACCCGTCCCGCATTCCGGCGCTGCGCGCCGTGCTGGACGAAATTGCAGGCGTCAAAACGCTGTCCTCCGGCCCGCATTATATCGAAGTCGTGCCCGAAGGGGCGGACAAAAAACGGGCCGTGCACGCCGTGCGCGAAGCGCTCGGCCTGTCCAGCGAGGAGATCATGGTCATCGGCGACAGCGAAAACGACCTGGGCATGTTCGACGAGGCATTCACCTGCGTGGCCATGGGCAACGCGGTCGATGCGCTCAAGGCCAAGGCCAATTACATCGCCCCCACGAACGTAGAGGATGGGGTCGCGTGGGCGGTGGAAACGCTGCTTTTGGGGCAGGAGGGCGGCCGGTTCACCGGACGCATCGAAACCCTGCGCGCCGATGAGATCGAAGCGTCGCTGGTACATAGCACCCGTCAATACTTGGCGGGCGACTTGAAGCTGCCGCAGCAGCTTGGCTTCCTGCTCGACGAAGCCATTGAGGTGGGCATCAGCAGCTACCAGTATTACAAATGGGAGCAGCCGCATTATCATACGATCACCAGTGAATATTGTTACATCTTAGCGGGGGAGACCAAATACATCGATTTGGCCGAGGGAACCGAGTATCATTTCAAACAGGGTGATTTCTATATTCTGCGGCGGGATACCCCCTATCTGCAAAAATGTAAACCCGGTTGCCGCCTGATTTTTGCCAAGGTACCCGGGGTGAATGATAAAGCGCCGGTGGCGATGGATGACCGCATGCAGGCTTGGTGTGTCGATTGGGATGCACCCTGGGATGCGACGCCGTCCGCCGGTTCACAGGAGGAAACAAAATGAAAGAGATTACCTATACCATTACCGACCCGCAGGGCATCCACGCCCGTCCGGCCGGTGTACTGACCAAAAAAGCCAAGGAATTTGCATGCAGCGTGACCATGAAAAAGGGCGACAAGACCGCGGACGCCAAGAAGATGTTTGCGGTTATGGGCCTGGCTGTGAAGAACGGCGAAACCGTCACCTTTACCCTGGAGGGCGAAGATGAGGAGCAGGCCGCCGCTGCGCTCGAGCAGATGCTCAAGGAAAACCTCTAAAAATCAAAAACCCCTGTCGCTCTCCCGAAAGAGCGGCAGGGGTTTTTTGTTTGCAATTTAAAGCGTATGGAATACCACGCGGGGCAGCAGTTCGTCGATCGCGCGGCGTTCGGCGGCTTGCGAGCCGCTGCACATGACATTGGCCGCGCTGGTCGCCATGGCCAGGGCAACCGTGTCGGCGTCATCCAAGCCCTGCTCGGCCGCATAGGCCAGGGCCGCGACCATGCTGTCGCCCGCGCCGACCGTGCTGCCGACCGGGAGCGAAATCCCCTCGGCCTGATAGGCGGCATCCGCGCGGATGAACAGCGCGCCGTCCCCACCCATGGAGACCACGACCTGCCCGACCCCTTGCGCGATTAGGCCGTGCGCGGCCGTGAGCAGCTCCCTGGGTGTTTGCAGCGTCCGCCCGGCCAGGCGGGACAGTTCCTGGTTGTTGGGCTTGACCAAATCGGGCTTTGCCGAAAGCCCGCAGATAAGCGGCTCGCCGTCGGCGTCCAAAAAGACGCGCGCACCGGCGTTCCGGCAGGCGGCCGTCCAGACCGCATAGGTGTCCACCGGGGCGCCCGGCGGCAGGCTACCCGACAGCACCACAAGATCGCCCGGATGCAGCGCCGCTGTTAGACGGGCGAGCATGGCGCCTAGGATGTCGGCTGTGACCGTGAGTCCGGGCTCGTTGAGGTCGGTATTGGTGTGGCGGCTGCGGTCGATGACCTTGAGATTGGTGCGGGTTTCGCCCTCCACGAAGGTAAAGGCGCAGGGGATGCCGAGCACATCCATCGCATCCGCGATGCGGCGGCCGGTCGTGCCGCCCAGGATGCCAACCGCCGTGCTGGTGCCGCCCAGCTGGGCGATGACCTTGGAGACGTTCAGCCCCTTGCCGCCCGGGTCGGTGCGCAGGGTCTGGATGCGGTTGACCGCATCCAGGGTAAAATCGGGAATCTCGACCGTTTTGTCGAGCGCAGGGTTTAAGGTGACGGTATAAATCACAGGATGACCTCCATTAGGTTGGGTGCATTACTCCGCACAAAGGGTTTCCAGTTCATGCGTCAGCTCGGCGAAGAGCTTGAGCGCATCGCTGACCGGGGCCGGAGAGGCCATGTCCACGCCCGCGCCCTTTAGGAGCGTCACCGGGTCGGCTGAGCAGCCGCCGGACAGGAACGCGAGATAATCGTCCACCGCGGGCTTGCCTTCGCGCAGGATGCGCTGCGACAACGCAATGGCGGCCGAAAATCCGGTGGCATACTGATAGACATAGAAATCATAATAAAAATGGGGGATACGCGCCCATTCGAGCGCGATTTCGTCGTCCAGAACGATGTCCTCGCCGTAATAATCGCGGTTTAGCTGCTGATACTTGGCCGAGAGCGCCTCGGCGGTCAGCGCCTCGCCCTGGCGGATTTGTTCGCTGCACCACAGCTCGAACTCGGCAAACATGGTCTGCCGGTACAGCGTGCCGCGGAACTGCTCGAGGAAATGGTTGATGAGATACGCGCGGCGGCGCTTATCGGTGGTGGTCTTTAGCAGATGCTGCATCAGTAGCGCTTCGTTGCAGGTGGACGCGACCTCGGCGACAAAAATCACATAGTTCGCGTACGTCACCGACTGCTTTTGGTTGGACAGATAGGAGTGCAGCGCGTGCCCCATCTCGTGCACCAGGGTGAACACATCATCCAGCGTGTCGGTGTAGTTTAACAGCACATAGGGGTGTACACCATAAGCGCCCGCCGAGTACGCACCTGACCGCTTGCCCTGGTTTTCATACACGTCAATCCAGCGGTTTTGGAAGCCCTCGCGCAGCAGGGCCAAATAGTCCTCGCCCATGGGAGCCAAGGCGTCGAGTGCCAGGGCTTTGGCTTCCTCGTAGTCAACCTTCACGTCCTGCCCGGCGACCATGGGGGTGTAGAGGTCGTAAAAATGCAAATCCTCCACGCCCAGCAGGCGCTTGCGCAGGCGGACATAGTTGTGCATAGCCGTCAGATTTTCGCGCACGGCGGCAATCAGGTTGTGGTAGATGTCCACCGGCACTTCGGTCTGGTCAAGCGAGGCATGCAGCGCCGAAGGGTAATGCCGCGCCGCGGCGAAGAACTGAAGCTGCTTCATCTGGCTGGACAAAATAGCGGCCGAGGTGTTGCGGAACTGGCCATATACGCTGTAAAGAGACTGGAAAGCCGATTGCCGCAGCGTGCGGTCGGCCGATTGCAGCAGGGGGATAAAGGTGCCGTGCGTGACCGGATGGGGCTTGCCGTCCGCATCGATTGCGTCCGGGAAGGTCATGTCGGCGTCATTGAGCATGGAAAAAATATCGTCCGGGGCCTGGCTCATCGGGCCAGCGGCAGCCAGCAGGGCTTCGCATTCCTTGGAAAGCGTGTGTTCCTTCTGGCGGCGTACCCGTTGGACGGCTAAACGGTAATGCTCGAGACCGGGTTCTTCGGCAAAGAAGCTTTCTAGCACCTCGTCCGGGATGGCGAGCAGTTCGGGGGTTTCAAAGGCCGACGCTTCGCCCATCGACACCGCGAGGTTCATAAACTGGGCGCTCATCTCCTGATAGACCGGATTGCGGGTATCCTCATCCGATTTGCGGCGGGCATAGTTGCCGAGTTTGTCCATGGAGAGCGACAGTTCATCCTCCAGGCGGAACAGCTCGAGCAGGGTCGCGCCGCTTTCGCTCAGACGGCCCTGAAAGGCGGTCAGCTTTTCGACCTGACCGCGCACCCGGTTGAACTCGGTGCGCCAGGCGTCGTCGGTGGGGAAAATATCGGCAAGGTTCCAGGTAAAGCGCACGTCCACATCGGCGCGCGCGGGAAGGGGTTGGCTCATGGGGGTATACCTCCTCATAGGATTTGGGTCTTGCCCTTATTATAGCACGCCAGCCTTCAAAAAATAAAAACCACGTGTAAAAAAATTCCCCGCGCCGGTGCGCGGGGAAAGGCAGGTTATACATCAAACGAAACGCGGGACTGTAAAAACTCGACGAGCGGTTCGGGGTTTAAAATGCGGTATCGGGTGCCGTTTTGTTCTATAATGGCCAGCGTTTGGCCGTTCACCAGATTGACGCGGAACCAGAACCAGGTGTCCGGGTGATATACCATAAGATTGTGAACAATTGTACCCGGGATGCCGGATACACTGTGGCCGTTTAACCGGCTGCTGACGCGAAGGTCCAGCGTGGGGACGAGCGCGCACAGGGCATCCCAGTCGTCGTCCGTCAAGTCAGTCCAACAAGAGTGATGTTCTGGGGTATACCATGAGGAGTACCAACTATCTGACATATTATCGCCGGTAAATTCGGGCAGGGTCAGATGCACGGGGCACAGCCACGCGCCCCATAGGCAAAGGACAGTCATCACAGCCAAGAAGAGCCGGGGAAGACGGTGTTTCATACAGAAGCCCCCTTTCTATGTCCAGCATACCACAGAAAGAAAAATATATCAAATATGGATTTCTGAGGTTGATCATAAAGCGCCGCAGACTTGTTTTTTAGCCTATAAATATGCTATCATAGAAAAAAACAGCAAGGGGAGAGACTATGCCGCTCGAACAATTTTTCCCGGTCTGGGATCAACTCACACCCGCGCAGCAGCAGCGCCTGCGCGAGGCCGCTTCTTTGCGTCAGGTACCCAAGGGTACGGTGCTGCACAATGGCTCGGCCGACTGTGTCGGGCTGCTGGTCATCCGCTCCGGGCGGCTGCGCGCCTTCATGCGCTCGGACGAGGGCAAGGAAGTTACGCTTTACCGTCTGTTCGAGCGGGATATCTGCCTGTTTTCCGCTTCGTGCATGCTGTCCAGCCTGCAATTTGACGTGGTCATCGAGGCCGAGACCGATTCGGAAATGTGGGTCATCCCGGCCGGGCTGTATCAGCAGATTATGCAGGAATCAGCCGTGGTCGCCAACTACACCAACGAACTGATGGCCACCCGCTTATCCGAAATCATGTGGCGCATGGACCAGATTTTGTTCAAGCGGTTCGACAGCCGCTTGGCCGACTTCCTGCTCGAGGAAAGTCAAATCGAGCAGAGCGATACCCTGTCTATCACGCATGAAAAAATCGCCGCTCACATGGGCACCGCCCGCGAGGTGGTCACGCGCATGCTCAAGTATTTCCAGTCGGAGGGTATGGTGCGGCTGGCGCGCGGGGTGGTCGAACTGACCGACCGCAAGCGGCTGCGCGACCTGGCTGAATGAAAAAACCGCCGCAGGTTTTACACCTGCGGCGGTTTACTTTTATGTCCGGGGAAATGGGATTACGGAATCAGGCTGAGGATGTCTTCCTTGCCGCGTGCGCCGATGGCCTGGTTGACCACCTTGCCGCCCTGCATAACGATCAGGGTCGGGATGCTCATGATGCGGAACTGTGCGGCGAGCTCGGGCTCGGCGTCTACGTCGATCTTGCCGACCTTGAAGCGGTCGTTTTCGGCAGCGATTTCCTCAATGATGGGGGCAACCATACGGCACGGGCCGCACCAGCTTGCCCAGAAGTCGAGCAGCACCGGACGGTCGGATTCCAGCACTTCAGAGCGGAAATTATTCTTGGTAATATGGAGAACAGACATTTTCATATGCCCCTTTCGTAGAAGTATTTTTTGATGATTCTAGTATACCCGGTTTGTCGGGTTTCTACCGTGACAAAGTCACCGGTTTTTGGCCTTGCAGATCAGCTGGGTCATGGTGCCCATCGGGCAGTACACACACCAGGAGCGCGGCTTGAACAGCACCATGGTAATCAGTCCCAGCACGGTCGAGGTCAGCATCACGCTGTAAAAACCAAAGGCGAACTGCGCCACCCAGGGGGCGAACAGCGTGCCGTGATACGCCCAATGCCAGGGCAGCTTGAAGGTCCACAGCAGGGTGACCACCTGACCGAGTCCGCGGCTGCCGGCAAACACCAGATAGGTGTTAAACAGCATTTGCAGGAACATAATCATAAAGAAGGCCAGAAATCCGTACCGGAACCACTTGCTTTTGAGAAACGCTGGGACGTCATGCTTGCGGGATAGGCCAAACCGTCCCCCGAGCAGGGAAAAGAGCTGGCCGCGGCCGCAGTAGCGGTTGCAGTACGCCTTGTTTCCGCCCGCAATGGCGATGATGAGCGGAATCAGGAAGCACAGCATGCCAATCCAGGCAAATAAGATATTGAAAAATCCCAAAATGAGATAGGTCGCCGAAACGATCCAGAGATAGTCGTACCAATGCTTCTGTTTCATGCGCCCACCTCCTGAATCTCGATGACCGATGCGGGACAGGCTTTGGCGCACAGGCCGCAGCCGACACACAGGCCGGGGTCTACCTGGGCAAACATGCCCTTTTCCACATGGATGGCCGTTTTGGGGCACACTTTTACACAACAGCCGCACGCGACGCACAGGCTTTGGTCCACCGCAGCCCGGCGGGCGCGGCGCTTGGTTTGCTGCATCATTCGGTTCCTCCTCAGGGCCGCTCCAAGGGGCAGGCCACTCATCTTGATGCAGTCAGTATACCACGCCGCCACGCGGCGTACTGTGATGAGGTCACAGATGTTGCAGTCGCTGCAAAATGACCAGGTCGGCTTCGCAGAAGGGGAAGTCGCTCAACTCGGCTGGGGTGACCCATCGCAGGTCGGATGGTTCGATTTTCTGCGGCTCACCGGAAACAATCGTGGATTCATACAGCCGCAGATGGATGGTCTTGTCCGGGTAATCGTGGGTGACGTCCATGAACAGCTTGCCGACCTGCACGGTAATGCCGAGTTCTTCCCAGCATTCGCGCGCCAGCGCCTGTTCGGGGGTTTCGCCCGGCTCAATCTTGCCGCCGACAAACTCCCATTTGAGGGCGTGGGATTGCTGGGGCGGACGCTGACAGATCAAAATGCGTCCTTCGCGCCGGATGAGGGCTGCGACCACTTCGGTTGCCATAGAGAATGCCTTCTTTCTTACAGGCTTTCGGCTTCGCTCAGCCAGAGTTCACTGACCGCATCGCTGGGCATACGCCAATCGCCGCGGGGCGACAGCGTGACCGAACCGACCTTGGGGCCGTCGGGCAGGCAGGAGCGTTTGAACTGTTGGATGAAGAAGCGGCGGGTGAAGATGACCAACCATTTTTTGATGGTTTCGTCATCGTAGGTGTTCTGGAACGCCAGACGCGCCACGCGGAAGATCTTGCGCGGCGAATAGCCGAAGCGCACCATATAATAGAGGAAAAAGTCGTGCAGCTCATAGGGGCCGACCAACTCTTCGGTCTTTTGGCTGATTTCGCCGTCCTTGGGCGGCAACAGTTCGGGCGATACCGGGGTGCCCAGCACGTCGAGCAGGCTCTCCTTGAGTGCCCCGGACGCATGCGCGGCTTCATACGCGGTCAGATAGCGCACCAGCGTCTTGGGGATGGAAGCATTGACGCCGTACATGCTCATGTGGTCGCCGTTGTAGGTCGCCCAGCCGAGCGCGAGTTCGGAAAGGTCGCCCGTACCGATGACCAGGCCGCCCAGCTCGTTGGCGAGGTCCATCAGCACCAGCGTGCGGGTGCGCGCCTGCGCGTTTTCAAAGGTGACGTTTTGGTTGTCCCAGCTGTGACCGATGTCCTCAAAATGCTGGTTGACGGCAGCCTTGATGTCCACCGTGTGCAGGGTCGCGCCATAGCCTTCGGCCAGACGCATGGCGTTGGACTTGGTGCGCGTTGTGGTGCCGAAACATGGCATGGTCACGGCGTGGATGCCGCTGTGGTCGATGCCGAGGATGTCAAACGCATGCACGGTCACGATGAGCGCGAGCGTGGAGTCCAGGCCGCCCGACAGGCCGATAACCGCCGTCTTGCAGCGGGCGTGCTGCATGCGGGTCGCCAGACCGGTGGCCTGCATGTGCAGGATTTCCTCGCAGCGGGATTCCAGGTCGGTCTGGTCAGCTGGGACAAAGGGGGTCTGGGCAAACGGACGGGTCAGCACGGTGTCGCGCAGCGGCAGTTCAAAGGGCACTTCCAGGCAGGTGCCCGGCTGCGCTTCAAAGGTGTTCATGCGGCGGCGCTCATGTAGCAGACGGTCCAAATCCAGTTCGGAATACACGATGCCGGTCGAAAAACGCTTGCTTTCAGCCAGCAGCGCGCCGTTTTCAGCAATCAGGTCATGGCCGGAGAATACCAAGTCCTGGGTCGATTCGCCCATACCGGCGTCGGCGTAGATATAGCCGCACAGCAGGCGAGCCGACTGGCCCTTGACCAGCTCGCGGCGGTAGGCCGCCTTGCCGATGGTTTCGTCGGAGGCCGACGGGTTGGCGATGACGGTCGCACCGGCCGCGCTCAGGTAGGTGCTGGGCGGATTGGCAACCCACAAATCCTCGCAGATCTCGCAGCCGAGCACGAACGAGGGCAGACCGGTGCAGCGGAACAGCAGGCCGTCGCCAAACACGGTGTCCTGGCCGCAGACATGGACATTCATGGGCTGAATGCCTCTACCAGATGTAAAATGTCTGGCCTCATAAAACTCTGAGTAATTGGGGATGTTCTGCTTAGGCACCAGGCCGAGCAGCTTGCCGCGGCAGATGACGGCCGCTACATTATATAAAGCGCCGCCCAGGCGGAAGGGCATGCCGACGACCAGCACGATGGCATGGCGGGCGGAAGCGTCCAGGACGCGGGCGAGCGCCTGCTCGGCGCCGCGCAGCAGGCTGTCCTGCAAAAAGAGGTCGCCGCAGGTGTAACCGGTCAGGCACAGTTCGGGGAACACGAGCAGGGCCGCGCCGTTTTCGGCGGCCTCGGCGGTCATCGCTTCCACGCGGGAGGCGTTATACGAGCAGTCGGCCACCCGGATGCGCGGGGTCGCGGCTGCAACCTTTAAAAATCCGTCTTTCATAGGGGAAATATCCTCCGAATTCCTTAAAATACGATTACTTTTATTATATCCCGGTTTTCCCATCGATGCAACCGAAATACCGTCTGAAAACCAGCGCAAAAAAACGTGGACAGGAACTTTCCGGTCCACGCATGTATGTTATGTACGATAGAGCTTGTGCATACCTTGGAAAATAAGAAAACCACCCAGACAACCGATGAAGTTTAAAATGATGTCATCCACATCAAAGGCGCCGGTCAGGGTTAGGCGCTGGAAAACCTCCAACCCGACGCACAACAGGGCGCACACACCGAGGAACGGGCCGATGCGGCGGCAACGGGCAAAGCCCCACGGCAGCAGCACCCCGAATGGCAGCAGAACGAGGATGTTGCCGAACAGATTGCGCAGCGCAATGGTGCTGGGCAGCTGACTTAGATACAGGCCAATGGTCTGGAACGGCACGTAGTTGTGCGGAAGCCAGCCATAGTATTCCAAATACCATTGCATTTCCTCTCGATACCCGACAAGGCTGTCCATACGGGTGAACACAAAGGCGGCAACCAATAGGACAAAGTAGACAATCAGCGCCAGACGGGCATAATATTTTTTCTTCATGGGTATCCTCCTGCGCCAACGGGCGGCCAATGGGGCGAAATGTGTCGTATATAAAGAGGATACCAGATGCTGGATGGAATGCAATGGGTAAAACATACAAAAATTAGGATTATGGATGGACAAATAAAAAAAGGAGAAGGTTTCCCTTCTCCTGATCCCACGCCGTTCGGAAGCGCTTATTCGAGATTGAGTTTTTTGGACAAAATGCGTTCGGTGCCAATGGCGAACACCACCAGCTCGATGAGGTTCCAAAGAATCAGGCCGATGAACAGCACATGCATGCCGGCCTGCGGGGTCAACTGCGCCAGCCAATAATCCAGATACAGACCCGAAGAACCGACAAAGATCAGAACAAATCCGCTGATAAAGCTCAGTACCATCGAAATCACGATGTACGCCACCACACTCATCATGATTCGATGCTTTCTGGCCAGATGGCCGATGGCCATGGACAGATAGATGTGGAATAGGGCAGCCAGGGCGGCCAGAACACACATCACAATGCATTCAATCACATACAGCGGCCAACCCGGATAATAGGTGTTGAGCTGTATCCATGCTTGGGCCCAACCCCGGAAGTTGAACAGGTTGGACAGCAAGCCAATCGGGTCGGCGGTTGCACCAAGTCCCAGAATCAAAATCGAGATCATGGCCGCAATGCCGCTGACGACCGACATCACAAAGGCGACCGTGGCTTTGGAAGCGACCAGATGCCAGGTCTTGACCGGCAAAGTGAACATCAGATAGCCTTCGTCGCACAAAAGGCCCTTGTAAAACCGCTGGATGATAACCACAATGGTCAAGACGAACAGAGCAACCAATACGCCGAAGTAGGCGAATGCCGCGATGGCCTGAAACAATCCAACAATGTTGCTGAAAAACAGGTTGGAACCTTGCATGGCCGAGCTGGAGAACAAGCCGACGCTGTTGACCTTGGTCGACAAGGCGTTGATAATGGACACCGCAATCACCGCTAGATAAATGGGCAGCAGGGTGCGGGCAATGGATTTGAATTCATATTTGCAAAGCTTGCGATACATCAAGAAAACCCCCTTTCGATTACATGCCGTAAGCAAAGATCTCACGGAAGAGCTGATCGACCGATTTGCCTTCGTTTTCGCGGATGTTGTCCACGGTATCGTGACGGACGACATGGCCGGTCTGCAAGAAGATGGCTTCGTCCAGCACACGTTCAATGTCCGCGATTAAGTGAGTGGACAGCATCACTGTGCCGTTTTCGTTGTAGTTAGTCAAAATGGTGTTGAGGATGAAGTCGCGCGCTGCCGGGTCCACGCCCGCGATCGGCTCGTCAAGCAGGTACAGCTTGGCTTGCCGGCTCATGATGAGCGCGAGCTGGACTTTTTCCTTGGTGCCCTTGGACATGGTCTTGAGCCGTTCGTTCGGGCCGATGTTGAGCGCCGCCAGCATCTCAACCGCCTTGGCTCGGTCGAAGTCCTGATAAAAGTCGGCGAAAAAGTCGGTCAAATCACAGGTCTTCATCCAGTCGGCAAAGTACATGCGGTCAGGCAGGTAAGAAATCACACTCTTGGTGTGGATGCCGGGCGCCTGCCCGTCGATGGTCAGGATACCGGCTGTGGGCTGCAAAAGCCCGCACAGCAGTTTGATAAACGTGGTCTTGCCCGAACCGTTCGGCCCCAGGAGACCCACAATGCGGCCGCTGCCGATGGTCAGATCGATGTGGTCGAGCGCCGGTACGGCACTATACGTTTTGGTCAGCCCGCGGGCGATAATCAACGAATCATTCATGATTTGTCCTCCTTTTCCCATTGTGCGATGAGTGCACGTGTCTGCTCATCGGTGTAGCCGAGCGCGCGCATAGACACCAGAAAGGCGTCGATGCGTCCAAACGCGAGTTTGCGCCTGGTGCTTTGGATGAGCTCCAGGTCTTCGGTCACCGTCCGCCCCGCGGTGCGCCGCGCCTCGGCAAGCCCCTGATTTTCCAGTTCGGCCAGGGCGCGCTGCATGGTATTGGGGTTGACGCCCGCTTCAGCGGCCAGTGCCCGCACCGACGGCAGTGCGCCGCCGGGTTGGTATTCGCCCGATACGATGCGCAGGGTAAGCTGTTCGGTCAGCTGCACCCAGATCGGCCGGTCATCGGTAAACTTCCAATTCATGCCCGTTCCTCCTTTGTGTTATTGTACTAAGTGATTAATACAAGCATACAGATAGCAAAGGTATTTGTCAAGGGGAAAATGGAAAAATTTTTTGTGCAGCTATAGCGATTAAGAGAATTATTTTAAAACAGGAAATTTCAAGAAAATCAGACAAAATTTCAAGGGAATCCTTA
>JAUMSA010000210.1 GCA_031293105.1 Butyricicoccus sp.
TGTCAAAGCAGGCGGCATTTGCTATGATAAACATACAGATTCAGGGGGCCTCGTGCAGCCTGTTTGATGCACAATTGGCCCAGCGAGGAGGAGAAGTATGGATTTTACCAACTGGAAATGGCTTAACCAAAGCCAAATGACACAGTCCGGCGGGACAATCACAATTACAGCACCCCCGCAAACCGACTGGTTCAACAATCCCTTTTCGGAGAATGGCACCTATGATGCGCCGGTTGCGAACGCACCGTTTTTCTACACCGAAGTGACCGGAGATTTTGTTTTTCGTGCCAAGGTGCGGCCCAATTTTGCGGCGACCTATGACGCATGTGCGCTGATGGTGATTCAGGATGAAAACCTATGGACCAAAGCAGCCTTTGAAAAATCGGATTTCGGCACAACGGCTGCCGTCTGCGTGGTGACCAACCGCCTTTCGGATGACGCCAACGGCTGCAATATCGAACAGGACGAGGTCTGGCTGCAAATTGCCCGGGTAGGGGATGTCTTTGTTACCTTCTACTCGCTCGACGGACAGAGATTTGACATGGTACGCTTGTTCCACCTGCCGGTGGATAAGACCGTCAAGGTTGGCCTGGAAGCGCAGAGCCCAACCGGCGCGGGCGGCCCGCGTATGTTTAGCCATGTGACCCTGGAGCATAGGACCCTGCAAAACCCGCGAGCCGGTATCTGATCGGAATCATGGAATAACAAACGGGGTGCGGACAGCGATTCGCTTGTCCGCACCCCGTTTGGCTTGGAAAAGGATTTCTTTGCACAGCCTGCTGTGCAAAAGGCTGGACGTTCGAAATTTTGCGCAGGCAGAGATGAAGGAAGTTGGACTTTTTTTTCGGCGGCAAGCCCGTTATACTGGGAACATAGAAAAGGCGCCTGGAGTTTAAGAACCTTTGAGTGGAGGAAAAGGAATGACTGTTATCCATACAATTTTGGGCTTTTTCGTCCAGTTTATATCAAATCCAACCATTTTGATCGCGCTTATTGCGCTGATCGGCCTTCTGATGCGCAAGGCGCCTGCCGCCGACTGCATGAAAGGCACCATTAAAACCATTGTCGGCTTTACCCTCATCAGCAGCGGCGCCGGCATCGTGCAGACCGCCATCGGCCCGCTGAACACCATGATGCAGGGCACACTGAATATGACGGGCACGCTGCCGGTCAATGAATCCTGTTTCGCTGTTGCGTCCGCCCAGTTCGGTGCCGCGCTTTCGGGTATCATGGTACTGGCGTATCTGATTAACATTGTGGTCGCCCGGTTCTCCAAGTTCCGTTTTGTCTATTTGACCGGCCATGAAGTGATGTGGGTATCCACCTGCTGCGCCATTGCGATGAACGGCTTGGGCTTTCCGATGTGGCAGACCATTCTGTGCGGCGGTCTGCTGACCGGTACCTATATGGCATGCGCCCCGGCGATGATCTATAAGACCGTCTGCAAGTGCACCGGTTCCAAGGACATTGCAATCGGTCACTCGGGCATGGTGTATTACTGGATCGCGGTTTTGGTCGCCCGTCTGGTGGGCAACAAGAATTCGGATGCCGAAGAGATCAAAATGAACAAGAATCTCAACGTTCTGCGCGACCTGACCATCTCGCTTTCGCTGGCAATGACCATTGTATACCTTGTCGTTTGCGCGCTGACCATGGCTGTGCAGCCGGAACTGGCAGCAGAGACCCTGGGCGGCACCAACTTCATTATCTTCTCGATTACATACGGCGTACAGTTTGCCGTGTCCATCTATGTCATCCAAGCCGGTGTACGTATGGTCGTAGCCGAACTGATCCCGGCCTTTAAGGGCATTGCCGATAAGTTCATCCCCAGCGCAGTCCCGGCCCTGGATATCCCGATTATTTATCCCTATCAGCCCAACTCGGTGCTCATCGGCTTCCTCAGCGCAACGGTTGGCGCGATCGGCGCATTTTTCCTGCAGGTTGCTCTGGTTGGCACGCCGTTTGAATTGCCGCTCATCCTGCCCACCCTGTTTACCGCCTTCTTCTATGGCGCAACGACCGGATGCCTGGGCAACAAGGAAGGCGGCCTGCGCGGCGCAATCATCGCTTCGGTTATCACCGGCTTCTGCATCGCCATTTTCCCGGCGCTGCTCATCCAGTTCGGTCACGTGCTGGTGGACGGCACCACCTTTGGCGGCGCGGATGCTTCGGTAGTTGGTATGTTCATCACCCAGTTCGGCGGCACGATCGGCAGCATGATCTTTACGGTCATCTGTGTGATTATCTTCCTGCTGCCCATGGTATATTCGGCCCTGACCCGCAGTAAGCCGGGCATGACCGAACGAGAAGACGCCTAAATTTGTATCATTATTGTAGAAAGAAGGAGCTTTATTATGAAAATCAATTCCATTTTGTGCTGCTGCATGTCCGGTCTGGGATCGTCGTTCCTGGTGGAGATGAATGTGAAGAAGGTTTTGGCCCAGTTGGGGATGAACCAGGTCACGGTCAACCATGCCGGCGTCTATGATGCTGCGCCGGGCGCTGCCGACCTGTTCATCTGCGGGGTCGATATCAAGGAAGAATGCGAAAAATACGGCCCGACCCTGGCACTCAACAGCCTGACCGATTATCATGAACTGGAAGAGAAATTCAAAGCCTTGATTGGAGCCTGATTCGCTATGTCCCATTGTATTTCTGACTATTTAAAGCCGGAGAATGTCCGCATCATCGACAAGGTAAAGGACTGGTATGAAGCCATCGACGTATGCACCCGTCCGCTGGTGGAGCAGGGCTTTATCACCGAAAACTATCCCAAGCGGATCATCGAACTGACCGAAGAACACGGGTCTTATTACATCGTGGGCAAAGACATCGCCTTGGTGCATGCCCGCCCGGAGGACGGTGTGCGCAAGCAGCAGCTGGCGGTCACGGTCATCCGGCAGCCGGTATATTTCTTTGACAAGCCGGAAGAGCCGGTGCGGCTGTTCATCACCCTGTGTGCGCAGGATTCCAACAGCCATTTGGATATGCTCCAGCAGCTGGCCCAGGTTATGATGGACGAGGCGCGCGTACAGGCCTGCATCGAAATGCCTGATGCCGCTGCCCTGTACCAGCAGATTATTGAAGCCTGACAAACCAACAGACGGAGGGGAAGGTTCGTGGCCGAAATTGCGATTCAGATCACGGCAAATGAGAGCCAGATCTTACAACTACTTATTAAAAGCAGCCAGCCGCTTGCGGCAAATGAATTGGCCCGCCTGACCAATGTATCCAAGCGCACGGTGTATTAC
>JAUMSA010000311.1 GCA_031293105.1 Butyricicoccus sp.
AAAACAAGGCAAGACCGTGGCGCTCATCAACCAAAAGGGTGGGGTGGGCAAAACGACTACTGCGGTAAATCTGGCCGCAGCCTTGCAGGAAAAAGGAAAAAAGGTGCTGCTGTGCGACTTCGACCCGCAGGGCAATGCGACCTCCGGTCTGGGCATCGACCCGCGCGAGATCGAAACCACCGTATACGATTTGGTTATTGCTGACCAGCCGGACGCCAAAAAGGCAATCATCCATACCAAATGGGTGGACTTGCTGGGGGCGAATACCGATCTGGCAGGCGCGGAGATCGACCTGCTTGGACTCGAGCGCCGGGAGTACCGGCTGCGCGACGTCTTGCAGCCCATCAAAAACGACTACGATTACATCTTAATCGACTGCCCGCCGTCGCTCGGCATTTTGACACTGGAATGCCTGTGCGCCTCGGACAGCTTTCTGGTGCCGCTGCAAACCGAGTATTACGCGCTGGAGGGTTTGAGCCAGCTCATGGCAACCGTGCGCAGCGTGCAGAAGGGTTTAAACCGCGGCATCCGCATCGAGGGCATTGTGCTGACCATGTACGATGGCCGCACCAATCTGGCCGTACAGGTGGTCGAGGAAGTCAAGAAGCATTTCGGCGACCGGGTATATGCCACGGTCGTGCCGCGTAATGTGCGCTTGTCCGAAGCGCCCAGCCATGGGCAGCCTATTACGGCGTATGACCGGCTGTGTCGCGGCTCGGAAGCGTATTTGGCCATGGCCGAAGAATTTTTAAGCAAAAACGGTGAAGGATAAGAAGGGAAGGGGCGAATGAATGGCAAAGACAGCAAAAGGCGGCCTGGGCAAGGGGTTTGGCGCTCTGCTGAGCGAAAGCCTGCGCGATGACCCGGAAGAACCGGCCGGCATCTCCACGCTGCCCATGGCGCTGGTCGAGCCCAATCCCGATCAGCCCCGCAAGGTGTTTGACCGGGAAGCTATGGAGGCGCTCAAGCAATCCATCGCAACCCATGGGGTGATTACCCCGATTACCGTGCGCGCGGCCAAGGACGGGTATTATCAGATCATCGCCGGCGAACGCCGCTGGCGGGCGGCGCGCAGCATCGGTCTGACCGAAATCCCGGCCATGGTGATTGAAGCCGATGACAGCCAGGTGATGGAACTGGCGCTGATTGAAAATTTGCAGCGCGAAGACCTCAACCCCATTGAAGAAGCCGAAGGCTATGATGTGCTGATTCACCGGTTTGGCCTGACCCAAGAGCAGGTGGCCGACCGGGTGGGCAAATCCCGTCCGGCGATTTCCAACGCGCTGCGGCTGCTGGCGCTGCCCGAAGAAGCGCGGGATATGGTGGCCAGCGGCGGGCTGTCGCCCGGCCATGCGCGCGCCATTCTGGCCATCCAGGATGAAACGCGGCGGCTGGAAGCCATCGAACAGATCGCCGGTATGTCGGTGCGGCAGGCGGAAAAATATGCACGCCAGCTCAACCAGGCTGAGGAGATCGAGAATGGCCCGGCACAGCAGCCGGTTTCGGTGGATTATCTGGCCGAAGCCGCCCGCGGGCTGGAAAGCCATCTGGGGCGCAAGGTGCGCATCGAGCAGGGCAGAAAGAGCGGCACCGTCACCCTGGAATTCTATGGCGAAGAGGACTTGGAGCGTCTGCTGGAGGCGCTTAACCGTCTGAGCGTATAAAGAGGATTTGTTGTCCTCGTATCACTTGGGAGGAGAAACATGGAAGATAAGAAAAACGAAACACCCTGCGAACAGGAGCATAAAAAGGTCAGCAAACGCTATCTGGCGTTTTACGTGATCGGCCTGTTCTGTGTGGCGCTCGTACTCATTTTGCTCAGTTATGTCACCCAGCTCCGGGCAGACCGGCAGCTGGCCAGCATGAACAGCGAACTGGCGCAAAAGGATACCACCGTGCAGGGTGTACAGGAAAAGGTCGTGACCTTGCAGCAGACGGTGGAAGAGCAGAAAAACCAGCTGGACAAGGCGAAGAGCGACCTGGATGCCATCCGTGCTGAACTGGAAATCGGAGAGGACGAAGAACTGCTGGCCTCCTTGCAGCAAAAGCTCGATGAGCGGGATGCGTTTTACGAAATGGCGCTGCTGGAAAATGCCGTTGCCGTCGAGGATACGCAGACCATCCAGACGTGTATGCAGTACCTGGAAAGCGTGTATGGTTCCGGGCGGCTGGATGGCACCGCGGAAAACGCGGTTTTCACTGGCGCTATGGCCGACCGTTATTTGGAAATCAAAGAACAATATCAATAAATAGGGGAGTCGAAAAACTATGTTAGACATTCGTTTCATTCGAGAAAATACCGCCAAGGTCAAGGAACGCCTGGCGCTGCGCGGCACCAATTATGATGACGCGGTCGATCAGGCTTTGGCGCTTGATGACAAGCGCAAGGAGATCATCGGCGAAGTCGAAGGACTCAAGGCCCAGCAGAATAAGGTATCCAAGCAGATTCCGCAGATGAAGAAAGCGGGCGAGGATACCACCGCGATCATGGCCGAGATGAAGGGCATTGCCGCCAAGGTTAAGGAACTGGACGCCCAGCGCACCGATGTGGAAGCCCAGCTCAAGGACACCCTGTTGGGCATCCCGAACGTGCCCGCCGATAAGGTTCCGGCTGGCGTGGACGACAGCCAGAACCCGGAACTCCGCCGCTGGGGCACCCCGAAGGAGTTTGACTTTGAGCCCAAGGCACACTGGGATATCGGCGCCGAGAAGGGCATCCTGCTGCCCGAGGTTGCCGCCAAGGTCACCGGCTCGCGCTTCCATTTCTATCGCGGCGTGGGCGCCCGTCTGGAACGTGCGGTCATCAACTACTTCCTCAACACCCATACCGACGAAGAAGGCGGTTACACCGAAATCCTGCCGCCCTTTATTGCAAACGGTGCTTCCATGACCGGCACCGGCCAGCTGCCCAAGTTCTCCGAGCAGATGTACCAGCTCGGCCGCGAGGACAGCGACCTGTACCTGATTCCGACCGCCGAAGTACCGGTCACCAATATGTTCCGCGATGAGATCATCCCGGCCGATCAGCTTCCGGTTCGCTATGCCGCCTATTCGGCTTGTTTCCGCCGCGAAGCCGGCGCAGCCGGCCGCGACGCCCGTGGCCTCATCCGCCAGCATCAGTTCAACAAGGTCGAACTCGTAAACTTCACGGCTCCCGAGGACTCGTGGAACCAGCTGGAGAACCTGACCCATGAGGCCGAGCGCGTGCTCCAGGGCCTGGGTCTGCCGCACCGTGTGGTTTGTCTGTGCACCGGCGACGTTGGTTTCTCCTCGGCCTGCACCTATGACATCGAAGTTTGGATGCCGTCCTATGGCCGGTATGTCGAGATTTCTTCCTGCTCGAACTTCCTGGACTACCAGGCACGCCGCGCCAACATCCGCTGCCGCAACGCCGAGGGCAAGCCGGTCTTTGCCCACACCCTCAATGGTTCGGGTGTTGCGGTTGGCCGTACGGTAGCTGCGATTCTGGAAAACTACCAAAATGCCGATGGCTCGGTCACCATTCCGGAAGCCCTGCGTCCGTTCATGGGCTGCGACCAGATCTAAAAAACAAAAAAGCTGCCTGCGGGCAGCTTTTTTTGTTTCACGTGAAACCCCTGGGGGTTTGACTTGCGGGGCGGGGCAAAATGGCGTATAATGGAGGAAACCCAAGAGAAGGGAA
>JAUMSA010000361.1 GCA_031293105.1 Butyricicoccus sp.
CAGACCGGGCGTGATGACGCCCCCGGCGGCGTCCAACTGGATGGCGTCCGGCACCTTGGGCATTTCCTCCATGGGGCCAAAGGCCGCGATCTTGCCCTGTTGCACGAGTACAAAACCACACGCAACCTCCCCGCCCTCCATGGGCAGGATGCGGGCGTGGTGGATACAAATAGACTGCATGAAAATTTTACCTTTCATTTTCCATTTTTAGGATTGACATATTCTGGATTGCGTGCTATGATAACCATGGTGATCGGAAAGGTCACCATGCACCGTTCATATCTTTATCCCCACAATCCTATCTTAGCGCCCACTGGCACGCCAGCGGGCGTATTTTTTTACGCATAGGAAAACCGGGACTGCGGCCCCGGTTTTTGTCTCCTGTTACCGGCGGCGACGGGAGCCGCTTTTCCGGTCGTTGTTGTGCTTGATGTCGGCCATACGGCTTTCGCTGTCGGCCATAAACATCTTCAGCTTATCTTCAAACGTCATGGTGGAAGGGTCACGCGGCTGCGACTGACGCTGCGGGCCGCGCGGACGGCTGGACCGGCGCTGCGGCTGGGCCGGTGCGCTGCCCTCCCCTGGCTGTTGTGCCTTCTTGATCGACAGATTGATGCGTCCGGCCTGATCGATGCCGATCACTTTGACCTTGACGGTCTGCCCCTCTGTGAGAAAGTCCTTGATGTCGCTCACAAAGGAACTGGCGACCTCTGAAATATGTACCATGCCCGATTTGCCCTCCGGCAGAGCGACAAATGCGCCGAACTTGGTGATGCCGGTCACCTTACCTTCAAAAATTGCTCCAACAGCGAGATCCATACCCCTTGATTATTCCTCCGTCTAAATTTGTGGCCCAAAGCCGATTATTTGCTCGATGCGTCCTTGAATACCCGTTCATTCGGCATCACATAGCCATGCTCGCGCGCGATGGACGCGATGTATTCGTCTGAAACACCGTTCTCTACCTGATCCCGGAGCGCGTCATTCACCGCTTGCTGCTCGTCAACCTGCGTTTGCAGATCGTCCAGCTTGCCTTCCCGATCGCGGATTTCGACCTGCAAGTGGAGGAACGAGACTGCAAAAAAGACCGCCAAGCAAAGAATCCCGATGCGGATGACACGTGGGGTGTGCAACTTTCTTTTCAATGCCGTCTCCTCCTTCCCGTCTGGCATTCCAAGATCAATACGGTTTTATTTTAACTCGAATGCCGCAAAAAGGGAAGCTTTTTTTTTATCTTTTTCAGAATTTGTACAGCTTTACCCCGACTGTCAAACAGCCGATTTCCCATTTTTGCCACGGCGGCGCCCATGCGCCACGGGATGACCGCCACCCAGCACACCGCGCGCAGCGCCGCCCGCAGGACGGGCAGAATGAGCGGTGACAGACACAGCAGATACAGCGCCATGCCCAGCCCTTCCCCGAGCAGCACGTACGACCGCGCCTGCGCCGCTGCATCGGTCACAGCAAAATAAAACAGGGTGCTCAGCACGAGCAGCCAGAACACGCCGTCGAGCAAGGCCGTGCCCAACCGACCGGTGCGGAAGGTCCACCGCAGCGCCCGGCAGACGTCATAGCACACCCCGCCAGCCGCGCCGAGCAAGATGGCCTCCAGAAACACCAGGGTCTGCTCCCCCAAGGTAAACGTCATGGCAGCCCACCGCCTAGCCGAAAAAGCGCGCCAGGATGCCGCCGCGCGTCATCATATTGTCGTCATATTCCATGGCACGCACCTCGCCGGTCAGGGTCAGTTCACCGTTTTCCAGACTCAGCCGCTCGACATGCAGCCCTTCGCCCTTGACCGCCAGCATGCCCCGTGTGGTTTGGAGCGCCACCAGGGTTTCGTCAAAACTCGTCACATCGACCACGCCGGTCAGCCGCAATTTCCCCTGCCCATCGAGCGATAGGGTATGCGTGCCCGCAGCGCGCATTTTTTCTTCGTTTACCATACGCTTCCTCCATCCCTTGTCCTTGGGGCAGAAAAATACCCCGCCTGCTCTATACCTATGCGCAGGCGGGGCACATTATTCAATTTCGCGGTACAGGCCGGCTGCGTCATTTTTGAGCACATGCTCGGCAACGTCCAGCACTTCGACCTTCATCGTGCGCTGGCCGAATGCGATCTCAATTATATCGCCAACCTTGACCTGATAGGAGGCCTTGGCCGCCCGTCCATTGACCGTGATACGCGCGGCATCGCACGCATCGTTTGCAATCGTGCGCCGTTTAATCAGGCGCGATACCTTCAAATATTTATCCAGCCGCATGGCTTTCTTTCACCTTCTCTTTCAGTTGTCGGCTCGGCTCGAACACGGGCACCAAAGTTTCCCCGATTTCGAGCGGTTCGCCGGTCTTGGGGTGCCGTCCGACAAAGGGCGGACGCACCCGGGTTTTAAACGTCCCAAAGCCCGGAAATTGTAGCCGGTCGCCTTGGGCCAGAATCTGTGTGAGCACGTCGAACACGGCCCCGACCGCCAGTTCGGTATCCTTTTTGGTCAGGCCGGTCCGCTCGGCGACCGCGAATACAAAATCGCCTTTGGTCATGCGTGCTCCTCCGTGTCGGCCTTAGCGCGCTGCCAGAGTGCCTTGAGTTCGTCCAGGGACTTTTCCTGCAACCCGTCCGCACCGGCCAGCTCCTCCACCCGTGCAAAGCGGCGGATGAATTTATCGCAGGCGCGCTCCATGGCCTGTTCGGGCTCGACCTTGAAAAACCGCGCCACACTCACAGCCGCAAACAGCAGGTCGCCGATCTCGTCCGCCGGGTCGCCCTGGCCGTTCCCGGCCGCCTCGACCTCGTCCAGCTCCTCGCGCACCTTGCCGATGGCGCCGGAAACATCGTCCCAGTCAAACCCGGCCTTGGACGCCTTTTTCAAAATTTTATCCGCCCGGATGAGGCCCGGCAGGCTGCGCGCCACGCTGTCCAGCCCATCGGTGACGGTCTTTTGGCTTTTTTCCTTTTTCTTCAGTTCGTCCCAGTTGTTGAGGATTTCCTCGGTGGAGCCCACCTCAGTGTTGCCGAAGATGTGCGGGTGCCGGTAAATCAGCTTTTTGCACACGCCGTCCGCCACGTCGCCCATGTCGAACACGCCTTTTTCCTTTTCCATCTGCGCGTGAAAGACCACTTGCAGCAGCACATCCCCGAGTTCCTCGCGCAGCAAAACCGGGTCATCGTTGTCGATGGCCTCCACCGCCTCATAGGTTTCCTCGATGAAGTTGCGACGGATGGAGTGATGGTCCTGTTCCCGGTCCCACATGCAGCCGTCCGGCGCACGCAGAATCTCCATAATGCGAAGCAAATCCTCAAATCCATATTTCTCTTTGAACGTAAAATCGATCATATCTGTATTCCCTTATTCCATTCGCAATAATTTTACCAGTTTCCGTCCGCCGGGCAGCAGCAGGATGTCTTCCCGCTCGAGTGCCTGGAGCGCCACGAGCAGCACAGCATAGACGACCGCCGCCACACAGATGGCCGCCAGCACCGCCACATTACCGAACATGCCGGACAGCACCCGGTAGACAATCGCCGCCGCGGCGCCCATGCCAATGCAGGCCGCAAACGGCCGCACGAAAAGCTTCCCAATAGCAGGCAGGCGGATAAAACGCCGCACCCAAAGCAGGTTGAGCGTTGCAATGAGCGTATAGCAGGCAAACGTGCCCACCGGCGCGCCGTAAATATTGATTTCCGGGTTACCAACCAGGAAATAGTTCAGTCCGATCTTGCACAGACCGCCCAGCAGCATGGTCATAACCGGCACCCGCATCTGGCCGATGGCCTGCAAAATGGCATTGGTCAGGCCGACCAGCGCTACGCTCGGGATGGCCAGCGCCAGAATGCGCAGCAGGCTGCCGCCGAGATTGGGGTCGATAGCCGCATTGGTCTCATCGGCAAACAGCAGGTCGATGATCGGGTGGGACAGCACGACATATCCCACGCAGGCCGGCAGTGCGATCAGCATGGCGATGCGCATGGCCGAACCCATATTTTGGGCGGCCAGCGTGTGGTTTTGCTGCACGTAAGCGCCCGCCAGCGCGGGCAGCACAGCGGTCGCCAGCGCGGTGATGAGTGTTTGCGGGAAATTGAACATGGTAAACGCCTGCCCGGTGTACACACCGTACAGCGCGTTCGCTTCGGTCAGCGTATACCCAACCTCCTGCAAGCGGCCGACCAACATGGCCGTATCCACCAGGGTGGTCAGGCTGGTGACCGAACTGGTCAGCGTGATCGGGATAACGGTCAGCAGCAGCACCCGGAACAGCTCGCCATACGACCGGCAATGGTCATTGAGCAACGCCTGCGATGCCTTCCGTCGGCTGTTTGCCGCATAGCCCAGCATGGTCAGTGCGGCCAGCGCTTCACCGATGGTCACGCCCAAAATGGCGCAGGCCGCGGTCGCCGGCTGGTCAAATCCAGCCGAAGAGGCATAGGCCGCAAAAAGAAGTCCAAGCACAACTTTGCCCGCCGCCTCGACGATCTGCGACAAAGCGGTGGGCGTCATGTTGGACATGCCCTGGAAATAGCCGCGCACCACGGCAATGATGGACACAAAAAATACAGCCGGTGCGACTGCCCGAATGGCCAGCAGCGCCATGGGGTTATTGCTGGCCTGGGAAATCCATCCCGCCGCCAAGAACAGGCCCACCGAGCACAGGGTGCCAAAGGCGATGAACACGCACGCCGCCAGACGCGCGATGCGACGCACTTCGCGCCCGCGCCCCAGGGCATTGGCTTCCGAGATCAACTTGCTCAGCGCCACCGGCACACCGGCAGTCGCCACCACGAACATGACCGTATAATACTGATAGGCACTGTTGAAGATGCCCATGCAGGTGTTGCCGATCAGGTGCTGAAGGGGGATCTTAAAGAACGCCGAAATGATCTTGGCCAGGAGGGTTCCTGCGACCAAGATCATTGCGCCCTGCATAAAGGTCTGTTTTTTATTTTTTTGCAAACATAGCACGCCTTTCTGTTTGGGTTGTCACGGCCCGGCGGTTCGCCGTTAGAGCGCGGCACCGCAGGCCGCGCAGAATGCATCCTCCCGGCTGCACGATTTGCCGCAGGACGGGCAAGTCACGGTTTGTTTCATCTCGGCCAGCTGCGCGCGCAGATCGTCCACCCGGGCGCGCAGGTCGTCGAGCTGTTCGAGATACCCGTCCATCGCGTCAGACGCGACTTCCACGCCCTGATGGATGTCGTATACCAATTTTCCGATCTCCTTATACAGCACCTCGCATTCGGTGTTCAGGTCAAAGATCTGCAAATTGAGTTTGGTCGCCTGGGCCATATCGCCCGCCGCCTTGCCCGCCGATTCCACCGCGCGGGTTGCCGCCTGGCTGGTTTTCCCGGCCACGACTTTTGCCTTTTCCAGCATCATTGCCACTCGATTGTCCATGGTATGCGCTCCTCTCTCTCGCCGCGTCCCGCGCAGCCGTTCTTCAAAAATTCCGCGGCTTCCCCCGCTTTTGTGGCTATTATACTCCGGGGTGTTGTAAAAATCAAGCAGATTCAAGGGGATGCCGCAACCCTTGCCGCCCGATGCTTATCCGATGAACTCGTGCAGCACCGACGCTTCGGGCATATAGGGTTTGTAATCAATGGACGCAAATTCCTGAGCCGCCCGGCTGATTTCCGGCAGCCCGGCCTTTTCCAGTTCCTCGGTCCTTTGCCCGGTCTGCTCCCGCAGTACATCGAGCAGGATGCACGTTTCATACGGCAGGTACGAGTCGATGGTGTGGGTGGCAAACGAGCGGTAGGGGTCGATATACAGCCGTTCGCCGCGCCGGACCGACCGCCACTGCTGGATGGTGGATTCGACCGGCGCGCCGCGGAAATTGGCATCCCGCACCGCGCGGCGGCAGAAGCGAAGCGACTCGGCTTCCATCTCCCAGCCGTCGGCCTGTACGCTGCTGGCGACCGAGATATAGATGCCTGTCGCATGCCGTTCCAGGCCGCCCATGAGCACATCGTTAAAGGCATGGATGCCTTCAATCACGACGATTTCATCCGGGTCGAGCGTCAGGCTCTTGGTTTCGCTGGTACGCATTTTGTGCGCAAAGTCAAAGGTCGGGATGTTGATTTCCTGGCCGCGGGCCAGCTTGGCCAGATGGTCGTGCAGCAGCGGCAAATCCATGCACAGCGGAGACTCAAAATCATACACCCCGTTTTCCTCGTCCCAGGGCATATCATACGCGCCCCGGCTGAGGTAATAGTCGTCCATGGAAATGGTTTCCACATGCACTCCCCGACGGTCCAAGGCCCGGCGCAGCCGGTCGGCCGTGGTGGTTTTGCCGCTGGAGGACGGCCCACACAAAAGCGCAATGGGCTTTTGGTCCCGGGCCTCGGCCAGCGATTCGGCCACGGCATCGATCTGGTCCAGGTACTGCTTTTCGCAGGCGGCAATGAATCCAGCCGGGTCCTGTTTGGCTTGTGTATTAATCCAATCCAGTTGATATTTCGCCATAATGTTCCTCAATGCTTGCAATTCCGGCACGAGCCGGAGGGGATTTATAACAGCAGGCGGCGCTTGCCGAGCAGGCAGCGTTCACCGGCTTCGATATATTCTTTGGGATATTTGGGGTTGGTAAACCGGGTGATCTTGCCGCTAGCGCGGTCCACCCGCTTGCTGACGCCGCCCGCGCCGGCGGATACGATGGTCTGCAATTCCTCCATCATCGCGATGTTATACAGATTCTCGGTGTCCGGTTTGCACCAGCCGACGTTCTCAAATCCACCGGCGGTGAATTTCTGGCGGTATAAATAATACGGCCCATATCCGGCCGCGCTGAGCGCCGCATTGGCGGCCGCCAGCATGGCCTGCACCCGGTCGTGCTGGGCGGCATTGGCGCCTTTGTCGGTCAAATCGGCGCCGCGCTTGATGGCCAGGGTATGCACGGTGATGTTTTCCGGCCCCAGGCCGATGAGGGTATCGATCGTGTGGGCAAAGCTTTCCGGTGTATCCCCCTCCAGTCCCGCGATGGTGTCCATGTTGATGACATCAAACCCGATTTCCCGGGCGAGCGCATAAGCCTCAAGCACCTCGTGCGCCGTGTGCCGACGGCCGATGTTTTGCAGCACCGCGTCGTTCATCGACTGCGGATTGATGGACACCCGTCCCGCACCGCCCGCACGGATGGCGACCAGCTTTTCCCGGGTAATGGTGTCCGGCCGCCCGGCTTCGACCGTATATTCCTGCAAATGGGACAGATCAAAATGCCGGCTGACGCTGTCCATCAGACGGGTCAGTTCCTCGGGCGACAGGGTCGTCGGCGTGCCGCCGCCGATGTAGATGCTGGACACCCGCAGCCCGCCCTCGCGCAGCAGCGCACCGGTGTCCGCCAGTTCGGCGCACAGGGCATCGACATACGGCGGGATGAGCGCCGCCGATTTTTCGATCGAATGCGACACGAACGAACAATAGGCGCACCGCGACGGACAAAACGGGATGCCGATATAGAGTGACACTTCGTTTTCGGGCAGACGCTCGAGCGCCGCCTGGGCAAAGGCTGCCGCGCGCATGGTCAGCGCTGTGCGCTCGGCGGTCACACCGTAGCGCTCGCGGAACCGCTGGGCGGTCTGTCCGCGGGTCAAGCCGCGCGCCATCAGGCCGCGGGCCAGTTTGGCGGGCCGCACGCCAGTCAGGCTGCCCCAGGCGGGCTGCACGGCCAAACGCGGGGCCATGGCGTCATAGAGCGCCAGCTTGACGATCTCGGTCACGACCCGCTTTTGGGCCAGCCCGGTCAGGCCTTCGACCGAAGCCGAACGCTCGGCGGTTTCGGTGCGGCCCTCCAACCGGACTTCGGCCTGCGCACGGGCCGTGCCGCCGTCCAGTTCCAGACGGCTGATGCAGCAGTCCCCTTCCGCAGGCGGCTCGGACGCATAGACCGGCCGCTCGGTTGGCAGCAAATGCAGCAGCATTTCCTCGACCGCGTGCTTTAGGTCATGCCCTTGCAGCACATAGATCATTTTCCGGTCGCCTGCCGCATATAGGGATTGTTCCGGCGCTCGTCTTCCAAGGTGGACAGGCCTTCGTGGCCGGGCAGCACCTTGTAATCGCCTTCCAGGTCATGCAGGCGCTTTAAAGAGGCCAGCATCTTGCTGAAGTCGCCGCCTTCCAGGTCACACCGGCCGCATTCGTGGCGGAACAGCGTATCGCCGGTAAACAGCACATCGCCCACCTTGATTACCGACGAACCGGGCGTATGGCCGGGCGTATTCATATAGTACGCGGTCAGGCCGCCAATGGTGACCTCGGTGCCCTCCTCGGCCTCGATATCCACCGGCGTTTCGACAAAGCTCTTGGCCCAGGGACGGAACTCGCCCATGGCATCCTTATGCAGCAGCCAAGTATCGCCCTTGGGGCAGACCAGCTTGGCGCCCGTGGCCTTAGCCACGTCATGCACCGCTAGGATATGGTCAAAATGACCGTGGGTTAGCAGCACATATTTGAGCTGAATCTTTTCGTCCTCAATGGCCTTGAGGATGCTCGGCGCGTTGTCGCCCGGATCGACGACCGCGCCTTCCATGGTATTTTCATCGTAAAAAATATAGCAGTTGGTCTGCACCATGCCGACCACCAAGCGTAAAATCTTCATGTATTGACACCTTTCTTCATTTCGTCCGTGTCCATCCAGATGGTGACCGGACCGTCGTTGATGAGTTCCACCTGCATATCCGCGCCAAATTCGCCGGTCTCGACCGGCAGACCGGTCGCTCGGCAATGCTGCACAAAGGATTCGTACAGCGGCACCGCGGTTTCCGGCCGGGCGGCACGGGTAAAGCTCGGGCGCTTGCCGCGGCGGCAGTCGCCATACAGAGTGAACTGGGATACCACCAGCAGGCCGCCGCCGATATCGGCCGCCGACCGGTTCATTTTATCGTCGTCGTCGGTAAATATACGCAGTCCGGCGCATTTTTCGGCCAGATACCGGGCCTGTTCCTCGCTGTCGCCCTCCTGCACGCCGAGCAGGATGAGCAGGCCGGGGCCGATCTGGCCCTTGACCTGGCCGTCGATGGTGACCGATGCGCGTTTGACGCGCTGAATCAGTGCTCGCATGGGTTCCTCCTGGTTACGTACCGTCGGCCGTGCGCGTCACATCGAGCACGCCCTTGGTATTTTTCAGCCGGTTGATGATATTGTCCAGCTGGGCCACGCCCGACACATCGACCATGGCGTTGATGACGCCAAAGCCGTCGTTTAAGTCTCGGGCAGACAGTTCATGCACATTGACGTGTGACTGCGCCAGCAGGACGGCCACATCGCTGAGTACACCGATGCGGTTGCGGGTCGAGATCTGCAAACCGGTCGAGAAGCGGTTGGTCTTGCGGTCCAGGATGTCCTCGTCCCACCAGACGTTAATCCAGCGGTTTTCCTCGTCCTTGGCGCCGCTGTTGCGCACATTGACGCAGTCCTTGCGGTGGATGGACACGCCATAGCCGCGCGTGATAAAGCCGATGATATCGTCGCCCGGAATCGGGGTGCAGCAGCGGGCAAACTTGACCAGACAGTTGTCGATGCCCTCGACGATGACGCCCGATTGGCTCTTGGGCTTTTTCTTGGTATCCGGCTGCGGCTGGAGCACCTTTTCGGCCTTCTCCTGCGCCCGGCGTAGCTTCATCACATCGTCCTTGATCTTGTTGATGACCTTGGTGATGGTGATGCCGCCGTAGCCGATGGCCGCATACAGTTCGTCCAGGGTATTGAACGAGAATTTATTGAGGGCGTTTTTGCGCACTTCCTCATGGTCATAGAAACCATTATAAAGCAGGTTGGCGCGCAGTTCGCGGTCGAGCTCGGCCTTGCCCTGCTCGATGTTCTCCTCGCGGCATTCCTTCTTGAACCACTGCTTGATCTTGTTGCGCGCCTCGGTGGTCTTGACGATCTTGAGCCAGTTGCGCGACGGGCCATGTGTCTCCTTGGATGTCAGGATTTCCACGATATCGCCGTTTTTGAGCTGCGAGTCAATGGGCGCAATACGGCCGTTGATCTTGGCGCCCACCATGCGGTTGCCGACCGCCGAGTGGATGGCATAGGCCAAATCAATCGGGGTAGCACCGGCGGGCATGTTGACCACGTCGCCCTTGGGTGTAAAGACAAAGACCTCATCGGCGAACAGATCGACCTTGATGGCCTTGATGAAATCCTCGGCCTCGGTGTCCTGCTGGGCTTCCAGCAGCTGCCGAATCCAGGCAAACGCCTGCTCGTTGCCGACTTTGTCCAGGCCCTGCTTGTATTTCCAGTGAGCCGCCACGCCGTATTCGGCCATTTTATGCATTTCCTCGGTGCGGATCTGGATTTCAAACGGGATACCTTCGCGGCCGATGACCGTGGTATGCAGCGATTGGTAGCCGTTGGGCTTGGGGGTGGAGATATAGTCTTTAAAACGCCCCGGGATGGGTTTATACAGGTCGTGCACATAGCCGAGCACGTTGTAACAGTCGGTGACCGAATCGACGATGACGCGCACGGCGCAGATGTCGTAAATCTCGTTGATGGTCTTATGCTGGGCGTACATCTTGCGATAAATCGAATAAATGTGCTTGATGCGCCCGGAAATGGTGTGTTTGATGTGGGCTTCGTCGAGCTTTTCGCTAATGTTTTGCTGAATGTGGCTCAAGAACTCCTCGTGCTGGCTGGACTGTTTTTCCAGGCCGTCGACGATTTCCTGATACCCGATGGGGTCCAGGCATTTGAGCGACAGGTCTTCGAGTTCCCATTTGATGCGGCTCATGCCCAAGCGATGGGCAATGGGCGCATAGATTTCCATGGTTTCGAGCGCCTTGTCGCGCTGCTTGCGCTCAGGCAGATACTGGAAGGTGCGGGCATTGTGCAGCCGGTCGGCCAGCTTGATGAGGATGACGCGGATATCCTTGGCCATGGCCAAAAACATCTTGCGCAAATCCTCAAACTGCTCCTGCTCCTTGGAATAGCGCAGCATGCCCAGGCGGGTAACGCCATCGACCAGTTCGGCCACCGAGGTGCCGAATTTATTTTCAATGGCCTTGTAGTCAAACTCGGTATCCTCGATGCAGTCGTGCAGCAGGCCGGCACAAATCGAGTCGGTATCCAGCCCCATTTCGACGATGATCTCGGCTACCGCCACCGGATGGATGATATACGGTTCGCCATTGCGGCGTTTTTGCCCTTCATGGGCGGCCGCGGCGCATTCATACGCGGCGCGGATCTTTTTTTCATTGATGGCCGGGTTTTGTTTTTTTGCTCGCTCGACCAAAAAATCGATTCTATTTTGGATTGGGGACGACATAAAATTCCCTCCTTACGCATGGATTTGCAGCCGCTTTTGCAGCCGCTGGGGAGTGGATGACCCCTTGCTTATTGACTCATACTTTTCAGGGTGCCCAGGACAACCGATTTGGAAATATCCGCCTTGCCCTTGTAGGGCTTTAAAATGATATTCAGCAAGCCGTCGCGGAAATTGTAGCTTAACAGCTGGCTTTCGCTGAACACATCCAGGCAGACGAACAGTTTGCCGATGTTCACCTCTCGTTTACTCTCCCATTGTACACGCCGGGAAAGCGCGTTGGAATGTACGCTCAGCCGTCCTTCTTCGGCGCGGCTGATGATGTGCCGCCACACGGCGACCAGTTCGGGCCTGCGCGGCAGCAGCACCCGGGCCTCGGCGGCGGTCAGCGCGCCGTCGGACATGTAGCGGTTATACAGGTTTAAAATCTTCTGGTCGGCCAGCAGTTCGCACTCGCTCAGGCGCACATCTTTAAGCACCATCTGCACGGTGCGCTGGCCGCGGTATTCGTTGATCTCCAAATGGAACGCCGCATCGACGAAGTTGCCCTGCGCAAAGCCGCAGCCGCCCGCGCCGGTGCCGAACAGCATCGCGGTATAGGAAACGCCGTCCTTGGTCAGGGTCAGCCGGACATGCCGGTCGCTCGAAATGGGCGTAATATCCTCGACATAGAGGTTTTCCATGGAGAACACCGGCTGCTGGTTGCGCATACCGAAGGGTTCCAAGGCCGACAGGCCTTCAACTCCACTTTCAGTGATATAGGCGGGCGTAATCGCGCAGTCCACATG
>JAUMSA010000062.1 GCA_031293105.1 Butyricicoccus sp.
GGAGAGCAAGCGGTCCGCCCCTGCACAGACCCCGCTGCTGGAAATGCGCGATATTACCAAGATGTTTCCGGGCGTTGTCGCACTGAGCCATGTTAATTTAACCATCAACCAGGGCGAAATTCATCTGCTGCTCGGTGAGAACGGCGCGGGAAAATCGACCATGATTAAAACCATCATCGGGATTAACAAGCCCGAAGGCGGTGAAATGCTGTGGCTCGGCCAGCCGGTCAAGCTGCGCAGCATCCAGGATGCCTATGACCTGGGTATTGCGGTCATCTATCAGGAACTGAGCAATATTCCGTGCCTGAGTGTCGTGGAAAATATGTATGTCGGCTGTGAAAAGAAAAAAGGCGGCTTTATCGACTGGAAAGAACAGAAGCGCTGCGCGAAAAAGGCGCTCGAACGGGTTGGTCTAGCTGACCTGGACTTGGACATGCCGATGGAAAAGCTGGGCATGGGCCAGCGGCAGCTGGTGGAAATCGCCCGTGCAATCGACCGCAACGCCAAGCTCCTCATCATGGATGAGCCGACTTCCTCGCTCAGCCGGAAGGAGATTGACTTCCTGCTCGATCTGATGCTGGAACTGAACCAGAAGGATGGCGTATCCATCCTCTTTATCACCCATAAACTCGACGAAGCCAAGAAAGTTGGACAAAAAGTCACCGTTTTGCGCAACGGCCAGAATTCCGGGCCAACGCTGGACGTAAAAGATGTAACCGAAGACCAAATCATTAAGATGATGGTCGGCCGGTCGCTGGAAGAAAAATTCCCGGCGCGCAATGTGCCGATTGGCGAGGAAATCTTCCGTTGCGAGGGCCTGAGTTCGGATAAATTCGACGATATCTCGTTTTCGGTGAAAAAGGGCGAAATGCTGGGCGTTTTCGGCCTGGTTGGCGCCGGACGAACCGAAACCATGCGGGCCATCTTCGGCGCAGACCCGCTGGCAGCGGGCAAAATCTACATCGAAGGCGAAGAAGTTCATATTAAAAATGCACGTGACGCGATCAAAAAAGGCGTGGTACTGATCACCGAAAACCGCAAGGAGGAGGGGCTCATCCTCATCCATGACGTCATTGAAAACGGAACCATTGTTACCATGAAGCAATTCCGCAACAAATTCGGCCTGATCGACAACAAAAAACGCCGCAAGATGGTCGAGGAATACGGCAATTACTTAAACCTCCGTCCCATGCAGCCGGAAAAGCAGGCGGTCAATTTTTCGGGCGGCAACCAGCAGAAGATCGTTATTCTGAAATGGCTGCTGTCGGGCGCCAAGGTCTTTATCTTTGACGAACCCACCAAGGGCGTTGACGTAGGCGCCAAGGTCGAAATTTACAACATCATGAACCAACTGCTCGAACAGGGCGCGGCAATTATTATGGTATCTTCCGAAATGGAGGAGATCCTTGGGATGAGCGACCGGGTGATGGTCATGTATGAAGGCCGGCAGACCGGTATTGTCCCCAACGACGGAACATATGGCCAGGAAGAAATCCTGACGCTGGCAACGGGAGGTAAACTGGAATGAATAATACGGCGGTAGCAAAAGTAAAAGAACTCATCGGCAAGGCAGGCCCGTTGGTGGCGCTCATCCTTTTGTGTATCTTCCTTGCCTTTAAAAACGAAAACTTCTTTACGACAACCAACCTATTGAATGTCGCACGCCAGGCTGCGCTCAACGGTTTCCTGTCACTGGGCATGATGGTTTGTATCCTGACAGCTGGTATCGACCTGTCGATCGGCTATACCATGACCCTGTCCACCATCATCATGGCGAAATGCGCGGTAGAAATGGAAATGAACCCCGTGCTTTGCCTGTTCATCTGCATTTTGAGCGGCGCCGTGCTGGGCCTTATCAACGGCCTGCTGCTGACCAAGTGCAAGCTGCCCCATCCCTTTATTTCTACCTTGGGTACGCAGAACATCTATAAGGGCATCGGTCTGGTTATCACGGGCGCGACCCCGATCGCCGGTATGCCGGTGGCCATCAAATGGGCGGGTTCGTCCTTCCTGAGCAGCAACAACGAGTCTATTCTGGGCAAAATCCCGGTATCCTTTGTGCTGATGCTCATCTTCTATGTACTGTTCAGCATTTTCCTCAACTACACGACTCTGGGCCGTCATATCTATGCGGTTGGCGGCAACATCAACACCGCCGGCCTTTCTGGCATCAACGTGGACTTTGTCCGCACGAGTGTCTATGTGATTTCGGGCGTTATGGCAGCCTTGGGCGGCATTATGCTGACCGGCCGTACCGACTCGGCGTATCCGCTGTCCGGTAACCTGCTGGAAAACGACGCCATCGCAGCCGTTATCATCGGCGGCACCAGCTTCTTCGGCGGCAAGGGTAACGTTTTGGGTACCTTCACCGGCGTTCTGCTGATCGCGGTGCTCCGCAACGGCCTGAACCTGCTGAACGTATCGTCGGATATGCAGACCATTTTCCTGGGCGCGATTATCATCGTCGCTGTATTCATCGACGTTGTCCGCGGCGGCGGCTTCAAGCGCGTCAAGCGTATGAAGAAGGAAGAGCAGCAGGCAGCATAACGATTTCCTGGTAGCAATCCCTCGTAAGGAGGATTATTGATACACCCCATTTATAAGGAGGAAGAGAAAATGACACGGAAAAAAAGAATGGTAGCATTGGCGCTGAGCGGTATGATGCTCACCGGTCTGTTCGCAGGCTGCGGCGGCAACAATGATAGCGCAAGCAGTGGGGCAGCATCCAGCGGTGCCGCAGCTTCGGGCGGTGCAGGCGACGGAAAGTATTCGATCTCGGTCATCTGCATGGCGCTCAACAGTGACTATTGGCACATGGTTGAAGCGGGCGCCAAGCTGGCCGGCAAAGAACTGGGCGTTGAGGTTAACGTTGTTGGCCCGAATGCCGAATCCGACTCGGCAACCCAGATCAACATGGTCGAAGACGCTGTAAATAACAAGGCAGACGCTATCGTTCTGGCACCCAACGAGCCGACTTCTCTGGTATCGGCAGCCCAGACGGTCAAGAATGCCGGCATCCCGCTGGTTGTCATTGACGCAATGCTCAATACCGATGACGAGAGCCTGTACTCCTGCTTCATCGGTACCGGTAACGAAGCGGCTGGCCAGCAGGGCGGCGAATTCATCGCCAGCAAGCTGAAGGCAGGCGATAAGGTTGGTATCATCCGCGGCCTGGTTGGCCAGACCCAGCATGACCAGCGCGCAGACGGCGCACAGAAGGCTATGGAAGACGCTGGTCTGGAAATCGTAGCCGTACAGCCGGCAGACTCCGACCGCGGCAAGGCAGTAAACGTTGCCGAGAATATCATCCAGTCCAACCCGGACATCAAGGCATTCTACTGCACCAACGATGATATGGCACTGGGCGCTTACCAGGCAGTTGCAGCAGCAGGCCTGAGCGATGTTGTCATCGTCGGCTTTGACGGCACCTTTAACGCAATGGACTCCATTGCAGCAGGCGAAATGACCGGTTCGGTTGCACAGCTTCCGGTTGAAGAAGGTTACCAGGGTGTTACGAATGCGTATAAGATTCTGGAAGGCGAAACGGTAGAAAAGCAGCAGCCGCTGGACGTTGTTGTTCTGAATAAGGATAACGTTGCAGACTTCCGTAA
>JAUMSA010000081.1 GCA_031293105.1 Butyricicoccus sp.
CGTCTCCTAATAAACAAAGCAATCACCTCCAAAAGAAAAAGTAACAAAAAGAAAATCCGCTGCATCGGGAAACACCTGCAGGCAAGAGGGGAAAAAGGATGAGCCAAAGAGCGGCCCTTTCGGGGCCTTAAAGAGAAAGTCACTCCCCTTTTTCCCCTCCGACTTTCTCCCTGTCCAAGAGAGAATTTTAAGGGACTTTTTTTGAAAGCCTAAAGGCCCATAACTGGGCATATATTATCAATAGATTTTTTCCCTATTTTTCGACAGCCAAAATTCCAGCCTTATTCCTGCCTCTCCCTGTGCCATTACCTGGCGTATATTATCAATAGATTTTTTCCCTATTTTCTGTTGTTATTATAACCTGTCCAGGCAGCTCTTTCAAGTTTATTCGAAAGGCCTGGCTAATTTGCTTATTGCTTGCGTAAACTATATATGGCGTGGTATAATAAATCATAGCCAAGGACTAGTGAGGAGTCCAACGTGCTCACGCAAAAGCAAACCCCCGGAGAGCTGCCACTCTCCGGGGGGTTCTTTTGTGCTTACTTGCCCTTGCCGTGACGATCAAGCCACTTGCAGATGAAATAGCCAATTACATCCGCTCCGACCGCCACAAGGATACTAGTGAGGATTTCCAAGGTGCTCACCTCCTCTCTGTTGCCAGATTGGAGAAGGGCAGCACCATTATTTTATCGCATACGACAAGGAAAAGCTAGAGCAATAGCTCTTGCATGCGTAGCTTTAGAATACGCATGCAAGCACCCCCTATTACTACAAGGGGCGTAATGTATCAATGAAGCAAATGGGAAAGTTCCTCTATTATCAATGAGTTTTCTCCTATCCCCCTTGCCCCCTCCCTATGTCCGTTATATTATCAATACATTTTATTCCCTATTTTTCGACAGGCAAAATTCCGATCTTATTCCGGACTCCCTCAAACCTACACAGGTGGCGTATATTATCAATATATTTTTTCCCATTTTAGCACGCAAGAAAAGAGGCGAAATTGACGCCTCTTTTCCTGCCTACACTACCGTTCTTCTCGATCATAGCTTTTCCCGCGCTTTTGCACATCTTGATCTGTATTTCTTATCCAGCTTTCTTTCTCCGCTTCTTTCAATTGTTCTCTCATCGGCTTCTTTTCCTCTTTTTTCAGTCCTCCAAACTTCTCCACCGTTGCCTCGTGTTCATCGTTCCGAGCTTTCTCTCGGTATATGCTTTGTTTGGTCTTGCTTATTGCACCCTCAATTTCTGAAAGAGGGATGGTCTGGCTGTCCCTGCTGACATAGAAACCAAGCTGTGGGTCGTATTCTCTCGTTTTTACCCCTGCAATTGCCCCCAACCGCTGGAAAGCCCACTCCCGAAGTTCCCGATCTCCACCAGCTTCTCTATTGGCTCGGTACACCCCCGCCACAAAGTCCAATTGTTCCAATCGAGCTTTGTATTCGTAACTCCGAAAATGACACTTCATTTTTTCAATAACCGCCCACTTCTCGGCTTCTGTCTCCGCCCTTTTCTCGGCTCGTTTCCTCGCCTGTTCCTGCTCCGCTGCCTTTCTCTCGGTTTTCTCCCTTGCTCTGTCTGCAAACCACCCCTTAAAACGCTCTGTAAGGCTCTCTGGGTGCTTCTCTGTCTCAGCTGTCCGTTTGCCTTCGTCCTTGCCTTTCTCATTCGTGTGGGCGGTCTGGTGGCTCTCTCTGCACCTCTCACGGCACTTCGCGATGAAACTATCCCATTTCTCTTTTGTCGCTCTCAAAAATTCGACAGCCTTCGATGGAGCTTCAAATTCCCTCACCACTACAGTGTTCCCCTCATGGTACAATGCCGGGATAGTCCTACCCCTCTCCAAAACAGCAAGAACTGTGCTGCAGGAAAAATCATAGGTGCGTTCCGTAGCTTCGTCCATAACCACGCTTTTGAGTTCTTGAAGCCGGCTGTCCGTTTCTTTCAGCACTTCCATGAAAGCCCCGTTCTCGTTCTGCTCCTCTACAATGGCTCTTTCCTCGGCTCTGATTTCCCTGTTCATCTGGCAGCGGTCGGATGGTTCGCCCCGCCGCTCCATTGCTCTTGCTGCATACCCCTCGTGCACGGTCGGGGCTTTGTCCTTGCCCTGCTCAGCGTAAGAGCGGTGGTCTATCTGCCGATCCAAGGAAAGATACTTATTGCACTCAATCGCCCATTGCTTCCTCAACTCCCGCAAGGTTTCTTTCTTATCCAGCGGATTGGCTGACACATTTTGCCGCTTCCACTTCTTGCGGTTTCGACTGTCAACTTTCTGCTCTCCCGTCTTTTCATCAATGACAGGGACTTTGTTTCCATCCTTATCTCGGACAAATTCAGAAGTCGTTTTTACCTTTGCCCATTGCCCCTTTTCGTCTATCTGCCGATTGGCTACAAGAATATGGGCGTGGGGGTTGTTGTTGTCCTTGTCGGTGTGGATTGCATAAGTGCAAGCGTACCCCTTTGCTGTAAGGTTGCTTTGTATATACTGCTCCACAATTCTTTGCTGCTGCTCCGCGGTCAACTCTCTAGGAAGTGCAACCTCGATTTTCTTCGCCGTCCTTGCGTTCTCTGCCGTTTCGTACTTCTCTATGGCATTGAAAAGGACAACGGGGTTCTGGTATTCCCTCGGTGCGCTGTCTGGAATGATCGTCCCTGTAACCTCGACACGCTCTTTCCTGCCGTAGTTGAAAGTGGTGTCCAACCTTTCGTCCTTTACCGCTTGCCCCGAAATGTACGAAAGTGAGGCACAGGAAGTAGAACCTTTGGCTCTGCTGACATTGGATATATTGCAATGATAGATTGCCAATATAGACACCTCACTTTCGCGCAGGATTGCAAAGGGCAAAGCCCTTGCCCCTCGGAGAGCGCACTTGTAAAAGTTACCTCTGGTAACTTGTAAGTGCGCCCTTACTT
Organism: Butyricicoccus sp.; assembly: GCA_031293105.1. Taxonomy (GTDB): domain Bacteria; phylum Bacillota; class Clostridia; order Oscillospirales; family Butyricicoccaceae; genus Butyricicoccus_B. The sequence continues at coordinate 2,914 of JAUMSA010000081.1, forward strand.
CGTAATGGGATTATATCACTGCTTTATAGTGTTGTCAATTCTATGGTAAAATATAGACAGAAAAGCCCATACTCACCGAGGACAAAAGGAGCGATAAAGAGAAAATGGCACGAAAGACGATTGAAGAACAACTAAAAGCATTGGAAGAGAAAGAGAGGATCTTAAAAGCCAGGAAGCAGCAACTTATCGCCAAAAGCAAGGCGCAGGAGCGCAAGGTGACCAAGTCCAAGTCCGTCTTTCCCACCGATGATAGCCTGCTGAAAATGCTGTATCTAGCTATGATGGATATTACGAAAAAGTGGACCGGGCGGCGGCAGGACTGGAGCTTGATCCATGCCCAGATGGCCATCTACTTTGCCGAGCGTATGCCCGAGTAACACCGCCAGGACCCGATGCCAAGAGCAAGATGAACGGCTCCGCCGCCCTTGACATCCGCCCCCACCGGTGTTATGTTGTTGAAAAAGCGGCAGCCAGATGAACCTGCTACCGCCCTAAATAAATTTTGCTCTATTCGCACCCTAAATAGAGTTTACACAGAATTTGGGATTGACCCGCCGCCCACGGGCGGCTCTCTTATTTTCCAAAAATCCGGCTCCACCAGCTCTTGGGCTGCTCCGGCTCCGGCGGCTGCTGGAACTGTTCTGGCGGTGATATCGGCTCCGGCTCTGCTAGATCAGCAGCGCTGCCATCCCCGTCCATGATCTGCGGAGACATTTGGGCAAGCTGCAACTTCTGGGCTTGGTCTGCCAGTATTGCTATTTTCTCCGCTTGCTCCCTGCTGTGCTGCCGTTCCTTTGACAGCTCCGCTTGCAAGGCTGCTATCTGCTCATTCTTTGCTTGCAGCTCCATTTTCAATATCTCATACAAGGCATTTTGACCGTCAACCTCTGCCAGTTTTTCCTCTGGTTTGGTTGATGTAGCGTCAACCTGTGCCGTCAACTGGTTATCAGTAGTTGACGGTTTATTCCTCATAAATGCCTGTTTTATTAGCTTTTCGCCGTCAACCGATACCATCAACCTACCGTCAACGGTTGTCGTCAACCCCTGTAAACTGGTTGACAGCGGTTCACGCTTTATTTTCTTAAAAACAGCTTGTTTTGATACCCCGATTTCCTCCGCTATCTCTTTGATAGTCTTACCCATTCTCGCTCACTCCTTTACCACTCCTTCACTATTGCCCTTTCTTCCCTCTTTTCGGCGTCTCTGCAATGTCCTCAAAGTTGTACTGTCCGCGCATTACCGAGTTCTTGACCTTGATTTCCTGCCACGCTATATACTCTATAACCCCCGATAAACCGCCGCTGATATGGTTTTCAAAGCCATACTGCAACAATCTTTCCTGTGTATCGCTTGAAATACTGATATTGACACGCTTTTTCGCCACTTTTTCCACTCCTTTTTATTGCCCTTTATGTGTATATTATACACACTAATTACACACTATTCAAGCCATTTTTGGCTTGCCCCCGTTCAGTCCCACCATTTGCGGATTGTTTTTGGATCAAGGCCTGTGTCCCGATGGCAATCGACTTTACGGCCCTCCGGGTGCTGCTGCCGCCACTCATAAACCCGTTCCTGGGCTGTCCCACTACCGATAGGACGACCTTGCCGTACCTCTCCCATATCTTTCAAAATCGCCAGTTGCCCCCGAGCCAGCCTCAAATGCTGCTCCTGCTTACGCCAGTTCCGCTTATTGACCGGCATAGTCAGGCCGGAGATCTTCGCTATATCATCCCTGGGAAATGTCACATAGTCCTCGTTATACATCTCCAGGGCGCACACCACATCGTCTTTTGTGAAACGATTAACGTCCTCCACGCTCATATCATCATAGGGCCGGAGCAGCGCGAAAGCGTCCCGGCGCAGCTCATCCTCGTCTATCCCACATTTTTTCGCATAAATCGCCAGTGTCATAATGCCATAGAAACGATGGCCCACCCGGATTTCATCGGCAATCCGGTGCAGCCACCAGTCGTAAAGGTCACGCTTGACCGTCCAGCGACCCCTTCGCTCCTTCTTGATGATCCGCCGCTCATACCAATCCGGGTACTTCTCTTTCGCCTCGGCCAGCGAAAGCCGCCCCTTCCTCATAAGGCCCAGGAGCTGCTGCTGTTCCCCGTTGCTGTCCGGGATAAACTCCAGCAGTTTCTCCGGCGTCACCCTCCCGCCGAGCCGATAAGCCGTCACAGGGTATTCCCGACCCAGCTTAGAGCCAGAACCTACCACCCGGAAGCCCTGCAATATGCCCTGTATCTGCGGCTCCTTGATGGTGGAGGTATACCTGTTCCAGATCTGCCGGGTAAGGGAATATTTCAACTCCTTCAAGCATTTCTGATTGTACGGGTACATAGGGATCGGTTCCTCCAGGACATAATACAGGTGAAGCCCTGTCCCACTGTTTACGACAAAGGTTGCCTGGGGCAGAATATCCTTGTTCATCTGGTGCAACGTATCCCGGAGCTGGGGCATCCCCACCCCATCCAGGTCAAAAACCAGGGCATAGAGATACCGAGCATTCTTGCCGCACCGCCGCCGCCCAAAGTAAGATAGAGGGGACATGATAGTGAAGTCCGTATTATAGACCTCCGACAGCTCCGACAGTTCATCGGTGATGGTGTAGCGTTTGGCCTTACCTTCCTCCTGGATCTCCAGGGCAATCCCTGCAGCCTTCGACGGAACTGTCACCGCAATCCCATTTCCCTTTGCATCCTCAAAATGGCCCTTTCTCTCAAAACTGCCCACCGGGAAAATCTCCCGGTAAAACTCAAAGGGCGTGACCGGCTCCAGGAATTTCTCCAAATGCTCATTCTTTTCTTGATACAACGCCCGCAGCTGCTCCATATTATCCTGTTCATCTTTCATTCTGTACCACCACACTCTCTCTTCAACCGACTTCTCTCCTGAATCATCAGCTGCAAATACCTCTGACCATAGCCCTTCTGATCCGCTAAAAAATCTGCCTTTTCTTCTTCTGTCATTTCTCGAGTATTATCTTCATGATAATAAACCGTTACCGGCCCATCGGTCTGCGTCTCCCATATGTAACTCGGCTTCAGCGCATTTATGGGTATCCGCCCCAAAAGCGCCCATTGCCGGACAGTCTTACTTTCTTCTGGTTTTCCTTTCCGTCTCCTAATAAACAAAGCAATCACCTCCAAAAGAAAAAGTAACAAAAAGAAAATCCGCTGCATCGGGAAACACCTGCAGGCAAGAGGGGAAAAAGGATGAGCCAAAGAGCGGCCCTTTCGGGGCCTTAAAGAGAAAGTC
>JAUMSA010000084.1 GCA_031293105.1 Butyricicoccus sp.
ACAGAGAAACCCTGCGATAAATTTTCTTTTCCCCATAGCACCCTTTGAAAAAAAGGGCGGTGATACCCGCCCTTTTTGATTACCATTTTATTACAGTCTTTCTTCCAGCTTCTTACGGCGTTCTTCGAACCCCGGCTTGCCCAGCAGAGCAAACATGTTCTTCTTATAAGCTTCTACACCCGGCTGGTCAAACGGATTAACGCCCAGCAGATAACCCGACAGGCCGCAGGCCTTTTCAAAGAAATAGGTCAGGTAACCGAAATGGTATGCATCCGCTTCGTCGATCTCGAGCAGGATGTTCGGCGTGCCGCCGTCCATGTGCGCGATCAGCGTGCCGGCATAAGCCTTGGAATTGACGAACTGAACGCTCTTGCCTGCCAGATAATTCAGGCCGTCGATATCATCGGCCCACTCTTCAATGACGCTTTCGCTGCGTGGCTTCTTGACCCAAACCACGGTTTCAAACACGTTGCGAGTACCGTCCTGGATATACTGGCCGATCGAATGCAGGTCGGTCGAGAAGTTGGCCGAAGTCGCAAAGATGCCCTTATGGTCCTTGCCTTCGGATTCGTTATAAAGCTGCTTGAACCACTCGCCCATCATCACGAGCGCCGGTTCATAGTTCACCAGAATTTCAATCGCCTTGCCCTTGCGGTACAGCAGGTTGCGCAGCGTTGCATACTGGGTGCAGGCATTACCCTCCTTCTGGAAGTCAGCGCGTGCTTCGGCAGCGCCTCGCATTGCTTCGGCGATATCCACACCAGCAACGGCCATGGGCAGCAAGCCAACGGCAGTCAGCACCGAAAAACGGCCGCCGACATCGTCCGGTACCACAAAGGTTTCATAGCCTTCGTCGTCTGCCAGCTGCTTGAGCGCGCCGCGGGCGCGGTCGGTCGTAGCAAAGATGTGGGCCTTGGCGCCTTCCTTGCCATACTTCTGCTCGGCCAGCTTGCGGAATACACGGAATGCAATCGCGGGTTCGGTCGTGGTGCCCGACTTGGAGATCACGTTCACGCTGAAATCGCGGTCGCCGATAATCTGAATGACATCGTTGATATAGGACGAGGAAATGTTGTTGCCGACAAAATACACTTCCGGGATGCCCTCGGGACGCACGCTGTTATACATCTGTCCCTTGACAAACTCGATCGCCGCGCGGGCGCCCAGGTACGAGCCACCGATGCCGATGACCACCAGCACATCGCTGTGGCTCTGAATGCGCTTGGCCGCCTGCTGAATGCGCTCAAACTCCTCCTTGTCGTAGTTGACCGGCAGATCGATCCATCCATGATAGTCGTTGCCTGCGCCGGTGTGGTTTTGGAGCATGTCCTCAGCCGCCTGCATCATGGGTGCAAGCTGCTTGACCTCATAGTCCTCCACAAAACCGGTCAGTCCGGTCGTTTTCAATTCCATTGCCATTTTGTAACCACCTTATCCTTCGTTTTTTCTCAATCCCGAGCAGGTAAACTTTTGAACCGCAGACAAGCTGCTCTTCAAAGGGTTCACCCACTTTGGAATACATTATACCATATTATGAAACGCCTTGCCAGCAATGTGACCAATCTTGACAAAAAAACAAGCTGCCAGCAGGCAGCTTGTTTGAAAAATCAGCGATAAATCGGGAAACGGGAGCACATTTCGGTTACATTGGCACGAATCTCGTCTGCCTTTGCGTCGAAATCGGTTGCTGTCTGCCAGATAAAGCCGGCAATGCGCAGCATTTCGGGTTCGCCAAAGCCACGGGTGGTGACCGCCGGGGTACCGACACGCAGACCGGAGGTGACAAACGGGCTTTCCGGATCGTTGGGGATCGCATTCTTGTTGGCGGTGATATAGACTTCATCCAGACGGTTTTGCAGCACCTTACCGGTGACGCCTGCCTTGCGCAGGTCAACCAGCATCAGGTGGTTATCGGTACCGCCCGAAACCAGGTCAAAGCCCTGATCCAAAAGCGCCTGCGCCAGTACCTTGGCATTGCGTGCCACATTGGTCTGGTAAGCCTTAAATTCCGGCTTGAGCGCCTCGCCAAAGCAAACGGCCTTGGCTGCAATGACGTGCATCAGCGGGCCGCCCTGGGTGCCCGGGAAGATGGCCTTGTTCATCTTCTTGGCGATCTCCTCGTTGTTGGTGAGGATGACGCCGCCGCGCGGGCCGCGCAGGGTCTTGTGGGTGGTCGTGGTAACCACGTCGGCATACGGCAGCGGATTCATGTGCAGACCGGCGGCAACCAGGCCCGCGATGTGCGCCATATCGACGAACAGGTACGCGCCTACGCTGTGCGCGATCTGGGCGAACTTTTCAAAATCGATGGCACGCGGATACGCCGATGCGCCCGCGATAATCATTTTGGGCTGTTCCTTCTTGGCCAGCGCTTCGACGGCATCGTAATCGATGTAGCCATTTTCGTCCACACCATACGGTACAATATGATACAGAAGGCCCGACTGATTGACCGGGGAACCATGGGTCAGATGGCCGCCGTTGTCCAGGCTCATACCCAAAACGGTATCGCCCGGCTTCACCAGCGCCTGATAAACCGCCATGTTGGCCTGCGCACCCGAATGCGGCTGTACGTTGGCATAGGCTGCGCCAAACAGCTTGCAGACCCGATCGATGGCCAGCCGTTCGACCTCATCGACGAATTCGCAGCCGCCGTAATAGCGCTTGCCCGGATAGCCTTCCGCATATTTATTGGTCAGAACCGAGCCCATAGCAGCCATGACTGCTTCGCTCACGATATTTTCGGACGCGATCAGCTCAATATTGCGGCACTGACGGTCGTATTCCCGCCGGATGATTGCGCCGACTTCCGGGTCGTACTGGCGGACAAAGTCCATTGCATCCCCAACGATCATTCAAAAACCCTCCCGTATGATAAAATTCCTGTAATGAAGCAAAAAAAT
>JAUMSA010000110.1 GCA_031293105.1 Butyricicoccus sp.
GAACGAGCAAAACTGAAAAGCTCAATTTCCAGACTGGTTTGCATTCTCTTCCCTGAACTGGAGAAGCTGGTGTCCTCTCTCCATTTGGCGACTGTCTATGCTCTGCTGGAAGAGTTTCCAGGTGCCAAACAGATTGCCAAGACACACCTGACAAGGCTCAAATCCCTTCTGGAGAATGCCTCCAAAGGACGCTATAAGCGGGATATGGCTGTGGCAGTTCGGGATGCGGCACGAAACTCCATTGGTTCTAAAATGCCTGCCAAGTCCTTGGAATTACAGCACACCATCCGTCTCATCCAGGAATTAGATACCGAGATTGACGAGATTGAAGCAGAAATTGAGGCCATGATGGAGGAAATCCATTCTCCCATCACCACCATTCCAGGTATTGGCTGCCGCATGGGTGCCATGATCCTGGCAGAGGTTGGGGATCTCTCTCGCTTCGACTCCTCAGACAAGCTGTTGGCTTATGCCGGAATGTCACCGTCTACTTACCAATCCGGACAGCTCAAAAATTGCTACCCGCACATGGAGAAACGAGGTTCCCGATACTTACGCTACGCTCTTTACAATACTACTAAGTATGTCTGTCTTTGGAATCCAACCTTTGCCGCCTATCTCGCTAAAAAGAGGGCCGAGGGTAAGCACTACAATGTTGCCATCTCCCACGCTGCCAAGAAGCTGGTGCGGCTTATCTTTGCCATGGAGAAATCCAAGCAGCCCTATCGCTCAGCAGCCTGAGTGACACCACTTGAATAGCCGCCCAGTAGGGGTCTGACAAGACCTCAGCTTTGCTATGCCCTTTTTGAACCATCTCCGGTTGACCACCACTTGACCACCACCATTCATTTTAGGGGTTGACTTTTAATGCTACAATGCTAACAGGTGGGAGAAGCATGCCAGCCGGGTGTGCTTTTCTCGTACTCACGCCTAAGCTACAATGGAAGGGAAATTGGCCTGACGAGACTTTTAATGGACTAACCATGTCCGGCTGCTAAACGGTCAGCCATCCTTCTACTGTAGCGTTCGGTTGAGGCAGGTTGAACCACTGGGAAGCCAGGATGTTCGTGTGACCAAGCAATTTGAATCGGCAGTGAGAAAACGATGGTCGCCAATTCAAAAATGATTGAGCGGAGGTAAAAAGTAATGAATGCAGTGGGGATTGACGTTTCCAAAGGGAAAAGCATGGTGGCTATTATGCGTCCCTTCGGCGAGGTAGTCGCGGCGCCTTTTGAGGTATCCCATACGGATGAGGGGCTAAGGAAACTGGCCTGCTTTTTAGAGAAACTTCCCGGAGAGACACGAGTTGTTATGGAGTACACCGGGAGTTATTGGCAGCCCGTAGCCAAAGTGTTGCACGATGCAGGACTTTTTGTCTCTGTTGTAAATGCCCTGCTGATCTATAAATACGGCAACAACTCCATCCGAAAAGGCAAGACAGATAAATTGGACGCTGTGAAAATTGCAAATTACTGTCTTGACCGTTGGACCGCGCTTGAATGCTACGCTCCCGTCGATCAGATCCGGCAGACCCTCAAAGTTTGCCGTCGCCAGTATGATCAGTATATCAGGCTGAAGGTCAATCTCAAAAACAATTTGATCTCCCTGCTGGATGGGACATTCCCCGGCATCAACACCCTTTTCAAAAGTGCTTCCCGGAGTACGGATGGACACGAGAAATGGATAGATTTCGCCGAGAAATTCTGGCACCGCGAATGTGTTTGTAGAAATTCTGAGAAAGTCTTCACCAATCAGTACCAAAAGTGGTGTACTAAAGCCGGATACAGATTCAGTGCTGAAAAGGCTGTGACCATTTATGCCTACGCCTCTTCACAGGTAAATACGTTGCCGATGACCGATGCGATCAAGTGCCTCATCACCCATGCAGTAGTTCAACTCAATACAGTCATAAAGACAATCTCTATGATCCAACATGAGATGCTTACACTGGCTTCACAGCTTCCAGAGTACTCCATCGTGATGCAGATGTTTGGTGTTGGCCCTGTCCTCGGTCCACAACTCATGGCAGAAATCGGCGATGTACGCCGTTTCGGCCGCAAGCAATCCTTAGTGGCTTTCGCTGGCGTTGACGCGCCGCCCTGCCAATCCGGCACCTTTGAATCAAAGAACAGACACATTTCCAAACGCGGCTCTCCCAGACTGCGGAAAACGCTTTTCCAAGTTATGTCTACACTCATTCAACACGCGCCCGCTCATGACCCTGTATATCAATTCCTTGACCGCAAAAGGCAGGAGGGCAAGCACTACTATGTCTACATGACCGCTGCGGCGAATAAGTTCTTGCGCATCTATTACGGCACTGTCATGGCTTATTTGAAGAAGCTGTAGCCCATCATACCCACATTTTCATTTCAGCTCCGCGGCCGCCAAATACGACGGTCTGTTTTATTGCGCCTGTTTTCGCAAAGGCTATTTTTTTTGAGATTTTCTACCTTTAGGGCTTGACAGCTCTTGGCAGGTTTAGTTAATCTTTCAGTTTGAAATTGGAAAGTGTCCGCTGCGGTACGGAAGCCAGTGGGAAGGTATCGGCATTTTCCATATCCGGCGCCTGCCTAGCATCGAAGTATGGTTTGGCATCATCGCCCGCCCAGGTGCTCAGACGGCCGCGGTACAGCGTCTGTCCACTGTTTTGGTCACAAATGGTCAGCAGATACCCGACATCCAGGGCGATCGACATAGAGTGCTCATCAGGAGAGTGATAGAGGTCCTGCATATCTTGGGTAATGACCAGGCGGTATCCCTGGCGCTCCAAGGTCGCAAGTGGGCGCGCGGTCTCCGGCGCATTCGACGGTTCGGGGAGGACGGGGTCTGTTTGCCAACGGGTGAGCACGGAAAGGGTATGATTTTTCAGCGTATATTCCTGCACCAGAGCTGGACGGTCGGATTGTTTTGGGTCCACCAGATGGAAGTTAAGCGGGAAAGCATCCAGCAACGCGGGATCGCCTTCCAAATCGGTCAGCGTGACTTCGGGGATTTGGCGCTCAAAAGCCAGAACGGCACTAGTAACGCTGCCGATCAGGACAAAGGCTGCGATGATGCAGAACAAAGGATAGGTTTTCCAAAAGTTTTTCTTCATGAGGCTCCCTCCTTGTCAGGCCAGATTGCGGGCGCGCCGGAAACTGAAAATCGCGACAAACAGTAATCCAGCTTCCAGAAGTAAGGCGATGCCAGCCAGCCAAGGCATGTGCGCCGCAGAGCAGCGGACGTGCAGATAGATGAGCACAGCGATCACGATTGCAACAAACGGCATGCGTCGCCAACGCCGGATGGACAAGCAAGTGGTGCCGACGGCTACCGGAAACAGGAGCCTGGCCAACCAAAGCGGAAGGCCGCTGCCGTGCAAAGGCAATAAGGAATGTAAAAACGAATTGCGCAGAAAGGCGTAGGATAGCCCCTTGCGGAAGCCGAGGGTCGGAAAATCCCAAAGCGACACCGTGTCACAATTCAAGATATTCTCCTGATAAAACTGGCAGGCGAGATGCGGGAGCGGCAGATAAAGTCCGTATAGAACGAAAATCCATAGAAGCTGGATTGCGGCGAGCATGCAGACGGCAGCCAGCAGGGTCGTAGCCCACGCCAGAGGGACGGCCCAGAAAGGACCGGGCAGCGTCATGAGCGTATAGATGGCGCGGGAATCGCGGGTACTGTCGTCCAGAAAACGGCTAATGATGTAGACGATCAAAGCACACAGGGCGATGAGAAAACAGGGGCCCAGCCAAATTTCATCCAATATGGTTTCAAAAGGTTCATAAGCATATTCAGACCGTGTGGCATTGCATAGGAAAAAAATCAGTTCCACAGCAAACAGGATCGAAGCTGTGGCACACAGCGCGATGCGAAAGCGCCAGAAAAAATGGCGGCATAATTTGCAATAGGTGTCCATCTGTCGGTCCCTCCTTTAGAATGACGTGCCATGCTGCAGCGTATCGGGTTCATCCAGAAGATAGAAATCAGTATACGAACGGGAATAGTACGAACGGAAATATTGGTCGTTGATGTCAGTTTGCAGTTCTCCATAATATAAGCGTCCGGTATCGTCATATACGGATACATACAGCTGCGTATAAGATGGGGAATAGAAATAGCTGCTGTCATCGGGCACTGCGGTGGGAAGGGGGAAGTTACGGTCCACCTGATCGAGAACGAATAGCTTACCGTCTCGGAAAGCCATCAGCACGGGATAGATTCCAATCTCGTAATTTTGATGCGAAACAAGTTCCAAATGATCGGTGATACGGAAAGACAAAAATTCCGAAAATTCTACATCAACATGTACGGTGTTTTGGTCTTCGTACTTCACAACCGAAGCGGTCAATCCTAGAGTTTGGCAGGCAGCGCCGTCGGTATCTCGATTGGCAAATTGCGATTCGCGCTCCCAGGTCAAGCCATCGGATACGTCATCGGGTATTGGAATATTGCACTGATCTTGTACGGTGCCATCCGACCGCAGCAGATAAAATTGCAACTCTCGCCCAGTCTGTACGCCCAGAAAGATGTATTTATCGTCGATGTTTTGCAAGGTCAGCAGCGAGCAGTCTTCCGCAGGGAAGGACAAGACCGGTTCGACCTTGCCGAAGGTGGTGATATGGTCTGGCGTACAGTTTTCATAAGGCGTTTCAAAGGCATCCACATCCAAAACCTGATACAGATTGCATGTGCCGGTTAGCTGGATGGTAGACGCACTGGTGCTTCCAATGGAGCCAGATGGGGAGGGCATGAAGAAAATCGAATCTCCGCAGCGCACGCCCTGCAAGTCCATATCGAATGTTTCGAACGTATCAGGGTTCATGCGATTGGGTCCAATGGTAGCGCCGTAAATGTAATATGCCCCCAGATTGTCCTCTTTTTTGTTCGAACGCGACGCATACGACAGATCATTTTCGTTGTAGTACCCAATCGACAGATCCGGTGTTGTGGATTGCAGATACATATCACTCTCGATACAGAACTGACCGGTAAAGGAAGCTTTGGTGTTGACATAACCACTGAGGTAGATTTTAGCCCGGTCAGTGGTGAGAATATAGCCTTCTGGTTCCGGATCTTGCGAAGAAAACGAGATAGTAGGCAAAAAGCCGGAAGTGATTTCCGTCTGTGCGCCAGGGACTGGCGATAGCATAGAACCCGCACTGCTGACCGGGGTATCGGTGCTTTCATATGACGGTCGCTCGCGGTCGTAGCGGACAGAGGAAGTCAAAGTACCGTTTTCGATGCGGATATCCTGCTTTAGCAATTCGCTTTGCAGAGTAAGGCCCAGTGGGAAAGGGTCGAGTGCAGAGCGATCGCCGGAGAGGTCAACCAGACTGGCGGTCAGTTCACGTGGGGCTGCCATCATCCAGCCGCAGAGTACGGTATAACCGGCAAAAATAGCAGCCAGTGCGAGCGGGAGGATGATTTTATGGCGGCGTATAGGTTTCTTGGAAAACATCATAACGAGCCTCCTTGTATTATAGAGTAGTAGTTTTTAAGGCCCCTCTCCAAGGGCTGTGCTACACTGTAAGGGATGCTGTGGATTGGTGCGATTCTCCTACCACAAGATGGTTCCTGAAAGGTTCCAACCACAGCCCTTTGCAGTTTTGTT
>JAUMSA010000152.1 GCA_031293105.1 Butyricicoccus sp.
CCATTATCTCACGCAAAGAGATTGAAGGAGGAATTAGAAACATGGCAAGAAAGATGAAGTCCATGGACGGTAACACCGCTGCGGCACATGTGTCGTATGCGTTTACCGAGGTTGCGGGTATCTATCCGATCACCCCGTCCAGCCCCATGGCAGACAGTGTGGACCAGTGGGCCGCACAGGGTCAGAAGAACATTTTCGGCACCACCGTTAAGGTTGTCGAGATGCAGTCCGAGGCAGGCGCAGCTGGTACCGTACACGGCTCGCTCGCAGCTGGCGCTCTGACCACGACCTACACCGCTTCCCAGGGCCTGCTGCTGATGATCCCGAACATGTACAAGATCGCCGGCGAGCTGCTCCCCTGTGTCTTCCACGTATCCGCGCGTACGGTGGCTTCCCACGCGCTGAACATCTTCGGCGACCATTCGGACGTTATGGCCTGCCGCCAGACCGGTTTCGCGATGCTCGCTGAAACCAATCCGCAGGAAGTTATGGACCTGTCGGCTGTTGCACACCTGGCAACCCTCAAGTCCCGCGTACCGTTCATCAACTTCTTCGACGGCTTCCGTACTTCGCACGAAATCCAGAAGATCGAAGTTTGGGATTACAAGGATCTGGCTGAAATGTGCGACATGGACGCAGTAGACGCGTTCCGCAAGCGCGCTCTGAATCCGGAGCATCCGGTAATGCGCGGCTCGCACGAAAACGGCGACGTATTCTTCCAGCACCGTGAAGCAGCCAACCCCTACTACGAAGCCGTTCCGGGCATCGTAGAGGAGTACATGGACAAGGTAAATGCCAAGCTGGGCACCGATTACAAGCTCTTCAACTACTACGGCGCACCGGACGCTGACCGCGTCATCATCGCAATGGGCTCCATCTGCGACGTGGCCGAAGAAGTTATCGATTACCTGTCCGCAAAGGGCGAAAAGGTCGGCCTTGTCAAGGTTCGCCTGTACCGTCCGTTTGCAGCAGACAAGCTGGTTGAAGCGATCCCGGCATCGGCCAAGAAGATCGCGGTTCTCGACCGCACCAAGGAGCCGGGCGCTCAGGGTGAACCGCTCTACCTCGACGTTGTGACCGCTCTGGCAAACGCTGGCATCACCGATAAGATCATCACCGGCGGCCGTTACGGTCTGGGCTCCAAGGACACCCCGCCGTCCTCCGTATTTGCTGTATACGAAGAACTGGCTAAGGATGCTCCGAAGCATCAGTTCACCATCGGTATCGTCGACGACGTAACCAACATGTCTCTGGAGGAGAAGCCGGCTCCGAACACCGCAGCCGAAGGCACCACCGAATGCAAGTTCTGGGGTCTGGGCGGCGACGGTACGGTTGGCGCAAACAAGAACTCCATCAAGATCATCGGCGACCACACCGACAAGTACGTACAGGCATACTTCCAGTACGACTCCAAGAAGACCGGCGGCGTTACCGTTTCGCATCTGCGTTTTGGCGACAAGCCGATCAAGAGCCCGTACTACATCAATAAGGCAGACTTTGTTGCTTGCCACAACCCGTCCTACATCACCAAGGGCTTCCCGATCGTTCGTGACGTAAAGCCGGGCGGCGTATTCCTTATCAACTGCCAGTGGACCCCCGAGGAACTCGAGCACCATCTGGCCGCTTCCGAGAAGCGCTACATCGCCAAGAACAACATTCAGCTTTACACCATCAACGCAATCGACCTGGCGATCGAGATCGGCATGGGCAAGCGTACCAACACCATTCTGCAGTCGGCTTTCTTCGCTCTGGCAAAGGTTATGCCGTCTGAGGATGCCATCCGCTTCATGAAGGAAGCTGCTACCAAGTCCTACCTCAAGAAGGGCCAGGATGTTGTTGATATGAACCACAAGGCGATCGACGCTGGCGCTACTGCGTTCGTGAAGATCGACGTTCCGGCTTCCTGGGCTGACGCTGCTGACAAGGCAGACGACGCGAAGCTGGAAGGCCGTGAAAAGACCGTCAAGATGGTCAAGGATCTGCTCGATCCGATCGGCCGCATGGACGGCGACTCCCTGCCGGTATCGGCATTCAGCGACTATGTCGACGGTACCTTCGAGCATGGTGCTTCCGCATACGAGAAGCGCGGCGTAGCTGTTACCGTTCCGTCTTGGAATGCAGATACCTGTGTACAGTGTAACCAGTGTGCCTATGTCTGCCCGCATGCTACCATCCGTCCGTTCGCTCTGACCGAAGAAGAAGCAGCTGCTGCTCCGGCATCGGCTAAGATCGTGGACGTCAAGGCCGGCAAGGGCAAGGGCGTTTACAAGTACTCTATGGCCGTTTCCCCGCTGGACTGCATGGGCTGTGGCGTATGTATCGGCGTTTGCCCGACCAAGTCCCTGACCATGGTTCCGCAGGAGCAGGAACTGCCGCAGCAGGATGCGTTCAACTACATGGTCGAAAAGGTTTCCGAGAAGGAAGACATGATCTCGACCAACTCGGTCAAGGACAGCCAGTTCAAGAAGCCGCTGCTTGAGTTCTCCGGCTCGTGCGCAGGCTGTGCAGAAACCTCTTACGCCCGCCTGATCACCCAGGTTTGCGGCGATCGTATGTACATCTCCAATGCGACCGGCTGTTCGTCCATCTGGGGCGGCCCGGCTGCTACCAGCCCGTACACCGTTGACGCGAAGGGTCATGGCCCGGCTTGGGCGAACTCCCTGTTCGAAGACAACGCAGAGCATGGTCTGGGTATGTTCTACGGCCAGAAGGCCATCCGTGACCGTCTGATTGCCAAGCTGGAAGAAATGGCTGGCGCAGAAGGCGCTTCGAACGATCTGAAGAATGCCATCAACTCCTTCATGGACACCAAGGAAGACGGCGCAGAAAATGCAGTAGCTACCAAGGCCCTGGTTGCTGAACTCGAAAAGGGCGCAGCGGCTGGCTGCCCGGACTGCAAGGATATCCTGGCAAATAAGGAATACCTGGCGAAGAAGTCCATCTGGATCTTCGGCGGCGACGGCTGGGCATACGACATCGGCTTCGGCGGTCTGGACCACGTTCTGGCATCGGGCGAAGACGTCAATGTCATGGTATTCGATACCGAAGTTTACTCCAACACCGGCGGACAGGCTTCCAAGGCAACCAACATCGGTGCTGTGGCTCAGTTTGCTGCTTCCGGTAAGACCACCAAGAAGAAGAGCCTGGCTGAGATTGCGATGAGCTATGGCTACGTTTACGTAGCGCAGGTTGCTATGGGTGCAAACCCGCAGCAGACCCTGAAAGCTATCGCAGAAGCAGAAGCTTATCATGGCCCGTCGCTCATCATCGGCTATGCTCCGTGTGAGATGCACTCCATCAAGGGCGGCATGGTGAACTGCCAGAAGGAAATGAAGAAGGCAGTTGACTGCGGTTACTGGAACATGTTCCGTTACAACCCGGCGCTCAAGGACGAGGGCAAGAATCCGTTCATCCTGGATTCCAAGGACCCGAAGACCGAAGATTACCGTGCCTTCATCATGAACGAAGCACGTTACTCGGCTCTGACCCGTTCCTTCCCGGATCGTGCAGAATCTCTCTTCGAGAAGTCCGAAAAGGATTCGGTTGAGCGTTATGCACATCTGCAGAAGCTGATCGCTCTGTACTCCAACGAGGGCTAATTCCCCTGTTTTGTCAAACAGCGGATGGTTTTTACCATCCGCTGTTTTTTTGCGCACAAAAAAATCCCCTGTCCGGTTGGGACAGGGGATTTTTCTCAGTTTTCTTTTTGGCGGCACGCCGGACACAGGCCGCGGGCAACCAAAGTATATTGCCGAACCTTCATGCCGGACACTTCCTCGATTTGGCGATCGAGCGCCTGCGGCAGCGTAAAGTCAAACACGCGACCGCATTTTTCACACCACAGATGGTCGTGGGTAGTCATGCGCCAGTCAAACCGGTCGGGCATGCCGGGCATCTCGATTTTGCGGATGCGGCCGTCCTCCGAAAGGATATTCAAATTGCGGTAAACCGTTGCCAAACTGATGGTCGGTAATTGTTTTCGGATATCCTGGAAGAGTTCATCCGCAGTTGGATGGGTCGTGCTTGCCATAACGGCATCCAAAATCAACTGTCTTTGCTTGGTGCGGATCAAGGTCTTCCCCTCCTATAATATAGTAAGAATTCTCATTCTTTGTATCCATATTATATCGGATTCGTTTCCTTTTGTAAACCGCCCCAAACCGAATTTCACAAAACCATCACTTCTTACAACAATGCACCCGATTATTTTGCCTCTTTCTGATCGTTTTCGCCAGATTTTTCTTCCTTGGGATTGCCGCGCAGCTTCTGCTCGTTGACATAGACGCGGTGTTCCAGGCGGCACAACTCCTGCGAGAGCGGGTCGGGCACATTGACTTGGTCGAGGTCGAACGAGGGCACGCGGTGGCCGCCGATCTTGACGACACGCGCCTTGACGCCCACGACCGTGGAATCGGGCGGCACTTCCTGCAAGACGACCGCATTGGCGCCGATGCGGGAATTATCCCCCACCGTGAACGGGCCGAGCACCTTGGCGCCCGTGGAGATCAGCACATTGTTGCCAATGGTCGGATGGCGCTTGCCGGTGTCCTTACCGGTACCGCCCAGGGTCACGCCGTGGTAAATGGTGCAGTAATCGCCCACTTCGGCCGTTTCGCCGATGACGATGCCCATGCCGTGGTCGATGAATAGCCCGCGGCCAATCTTGGCGCCGGGATGGATTTCCACGCCGGTCATGGTGCGGGCAAACTGGGAGATCATCCGCGCCAGAAAGAATCGTTTATGCAAATAGAGCCAATGGGTCAGCTTGTGATAGATGACCGCATGAAAGCCTGGATATAACAGGAACACTTCGGCCGTGGTACGCGCGGCCGGATCGCGCTCGCGGATGGAGCGTGCGTCCTCAATCAGGTCCTTGAGTAACATCATTGATCGCATCCTTTTTTGAACCGTCATGCACCCTTGCGCCGGGACGGACGGTGTGAGCCGCTCCAATCCCCACGAAAGAGGTATGCATTCCTATTGTACGGTATTCTGTCCCATTTGTCAAAGGATTTGGGGGATATTTGACAGATACCAGCCTTTTTGCTATCATCATATCAGATTGACTGCAAAATTTAGACTGTATCACCAAAGGGGGAGGACCTTGGAATCCATCGAAACATTGCCAAACGGCCTGCGTCTCTTGCAGGACGATGCGTTTTTTAAATTGGGACAGGACTCGGTGCTGCTGTCCGCCTTTGCGCGGCCGCGCCGGTTTGCGCGCGTGCTCGACCTGGGCGCCGGTACGGGCGCGCTGACGCTGCTATGCTGGCGGGAGGACTTGCGCATGACCGGTCTGGAATTGCAGACCGGGGCGGCTGCCCTGTTCGCCCGGTCGGTCACGGACAACCAGCTTTCCAATGTGGAGGTCGTCACCGGCGACCTGCGGCAGGTGCGCACGCTCTTTGCGCACGGGTCAATGGACTATGTGCTGTGCAACCCGCCCTACTTCAAGCGCAGCGCGGGCAAGGTATCGCCGCTGGACGCCCATGCGCTCGCGCGGGCAGACGGCGAAGCGACCATTGAGGACATCGCGGTCGCGGCGTCCTATGTGCTGGGCAGCGGCGGCAAGTGCGCGATGGTGTTCCGTCCTGAACGGCTGCTCACGCTGATGACCGCCTTGCAGCGGGTGCGCCTGACGCCCAAGCGGCTGCGCTTTGTGCACCAGACCGCCGAAAAGCCGCCCAGCGCTGTGCTGGTCGAGAGCCGCAAGGGCAGCAGCCCGGACGGCCTGACCGTGGAGCCGCCGCTGCTCGTGCAGGACAGCACGGGCGCGCTGACCGAAGAATACAAGTCCATCTATCGCCTTTCATGAAAAAAAGCTGGCCGCTGGCCAGCTTTTTCTTATTCCTTGGGAACCTTACGGGAGGCTTCAAACGAATCAGCGTGCACCCAGAACACCTCAGCAACCGCCAGATGGGCGTCGCCATAGGTCCAGCCGTCGCGGCCGGTCTGGTGGCGCATGATATGCTCGAACCCAGCGCGCTTCTGGTCGTTGTTCGTTGCGAACTCGACGCTGCCCTCGCCCACGATGGACGAGAACGAATAACTATACCGGCAGGCCAGATCGCCCTCGCCGGTCAGGCTGTGCTGGGTGTCCATCTCAAAGCAGATGCGCGGGTCGGCCTTGAGGGCGTCGATCTTCTTGCCCTTCAGGCCGCTGTGGAAATAGAGCGTCAGGCCGGTATCGTCCCAGGTGTAACCGAAGTTCATAGGAATGACATAGGGCTTGCCGTCCGCAATCATGGCGATGCGGCACACCTTGCACTCCTGCAAAATGGGCTCGATCTGTTCGCGCCCGAAAATCTCACGGTCTTTTCTGCGCATGATAGCCTCCTTAGGTGTTGTGGTCGGAAACGTGGAATTTCTTGAGGTTGCCGATCTTTTCGGCGCGCTTGTCCATCTCGGCGCACACGTCGTCCATGGTCACGCCGCATTCGTTCATCATGACCATCATGTGATAGAATACGTCGTTGATCTCCCCGACCAGCTCCTCTTTGTCGCCGTTCTTGGCAGCAATGATGGTTTCGGCGC
>JAUMSA010000200.1 GCA_031293105.1 Butyricicoccus sp.
GAGCAAATCGCGCAAAGCCGATTCGTTTTCCGGCTCGTCCCGCCAGGCCAGGCCGCACCCGGCGGTAATCTCCCGCGGCACCGGAATCAGCCGCCCCGGAAATCCAGCGGCCTTGGCTTCCTGTTCCAGATGCAGCGCGTCGGCCGTGGTATGGAAAGCGATGACCAGCCGGGGCTTGCGCTCCCGGCGAATCATACGAGCAGCAGGCGGAAATCGCCGCCTTCTTCGGTAATCGTCACCTTGCGGCCGCGTTCTTCGGCCATGTGGGACACATTGCCGCGCGCGGTCGCGTTGTCGACCAGCACCACGACCGGTTCGGTCGTCTTGCCGATGGCGTCCAGCATCAGCATCACCGGCTCGGGGCAAGATAGCCCTCTGGCGTCTACGGTAAGCATGGATATATTCCTCCTTTAATTCTTCGCGCGGCGCGAGCAAGCGGCCGCAATCACGAGCAGCAGAACAATCATGGCCACGCAGACCACCCGGCCACCCGGCGTCGTGCCATCGGCCGACGAGGCAAGCTGAAAGTTATGTGCGCAGGCCGCACCGACCAGCATGCCGATGCAGGTCATCGCTGCGTCCGACGATCCCTGTCCGGCTAGGATGAGCTGACGCAGCGGGCAGCCGCCCGCGAGCACCGCGGCCAGACCGACCACGTACATGCCCAGGATATTCCACAGGTGTTCGGTGTGCGCGATCGGCTGGCCGGTAAAACCGAGCTGGAAGCTTCCGTTTGCAATATTATACACCAACATGGCCACAAACACACCACCGATGACACAGATGAGCGTAAAATCCTTCATCAGGATGATGTCGCGCACCGAACCGGCAAAGCACATGCGGCTGCGCTGGGCGAGCGCGCCGAAAGCCAGGCCGCACACAAGCGAAAGCGCCGCCGGGGCGTGCATGCTGCCCGGCCCCTCGGTGGAGAAGGCAAACAGGCCGGCAGCCGTCACCGACAGGATAAACAGCACCGCCAGCGCAATCGGCAGCACTGCGCCCGACGCCGGACGGGTGTCATACGCCCGGCCGAGCGAAAAGCCCTTTTTGAGCAGCAGCGCGCCCGTACCGATACCCAGTACAAAGCCAATCAGCGCCACATAGGCATTGAGGTCACCGGCCGACATGCGCAGCACCATACGCAACGGGCAGCCCAGAAAGACCAGCGCGCCGATCATCATGGCAAAGCCAAGCACAAAGCGGATGGCCGGGGACGAACCGGCCTGCGAGCGGTATTCGCGCGTCACGAGCGACAAAACGAATGCACCCAGCACGATGCCCACGATCTCGGGGCGTACATACTGCACGATGGGCGCTGTATGCAGCTTCATGCCGCCCGCCATATCACGGATGAAGCAGGCAACACACAGGGCCATATTGCCCGGGTTCCCGGCCACGGCCAGGATGGCGGCCAACACGCCGCCCAGCACACCCAGGACAAGCAGTCCGGGCTTTTTTCTCAGAAAATCCATGGATTTCCCCCTATAAAATGTATTTTTGGAAACGGGACTTGTCCCGGCATCCCCCTTTATGCGCCGCACAGGCTGCGCACGGCCTGTACCGCAGTATCCACTTCGCTTTCGGTGTTGAAGTGCGAGAACGAAAAACGCACGATGCCCTGTTCCTCGGTGCCCAGGGCGCGGTGCATCAGCGGCGCACAGTGCGCCCCCGGCCTGGTGCAGATGCCGAAATCCTCATACAGCACATCGGACACCGCACCTGCGTCCTCGTCCGCAAGATTGAGCGCCACAATGGCGGCGCGGTCCGGGTTGGACCAATCGCTGTAGATTTTCACCCCCGGCGCGTCGTGCACGCCTTCATAAAACCGGCGGGCGAGCGCCTGCTCGCGCTGCCGGAGCGGTTCCAGCCCCTGGGCATCCAGCCAATCCAGCGCCGCCGACAGACCGGCCAGCCCATGGGCGTTGAGCGTACCCGCTTCCAGCCGGGTCGGGTACTCGCCCGGATGGGTGCGCGAAAAGCTGTGCACTCCGCTGCCGCCCACGACGAGCGGCCGGATAGACACCCCTTCGGTCACGCACAGGCCGCCCGTGCCCTGCGGGCCGAGCAGGCTCTTGTGGCCGGTAAAGCACAGCACCGAAATGCCGTCCCGCTCCATGTCGATGTCGAACACCCCAGCCGATTGGGACGCATCCAGGATGAACAACAGGTCCTGTTCGCGGCAGAATGCACCGATGCGGCGAATGTCCACCACCTCCCCCGTGACGTTGGACACGTGGGTGCACACGACCGCGCGAGTGTTCCGCTTGCGGGCGGCTTCCAGGCCGGACAAATCCACCCGCCCCAGCGTATCCGCAGGCAGGACGGTCAGTTCGGCCCCGCTGTAATAAAGTGGCCGAAGCACCGAATTGTGCTCCAAAGCCGTGGTAATGACGTGGTCTTTGGGGCTGATGAGACCGGCAATCGCGGTGTTGAGCGCCTGGGTCGAGCCCGAAGTAAAACATACACGCGCGGGGTCTTTTAGACCAAACAGCGCCGCGACCTGTTCGCGGCAGCGCCACACGACGCGGGACGCGGCCAGGGCCAATCCATGCGCGCCGCGGCCGTCCGAGCCGATGGTGTGCATGGCGTCAAACACGGCCTGCGCCACACAGGGCGGCTTTAAAAAGCTGGTGGCCGCGCAGTCGAAATAGATCACAGCAGCCGGACCTCCTTTTCGTGCGCCAGATGCAGCAGCGCTTCGAGCACACCGCCCGCAATGCACCGCGCCTTGTCCGATACGGTAAAGCAGTTGTTCTTCTGGTCGCGGCGGGGGTCGATGTCGGCGATTTTCAGCCCCTTGGTGACCGGATAGCCCGCGCGGATGAGGCCGCGCAGCACACCCGAAAGGCTCGCGTACACCGGCGCATCGCCCACCCGGGCGATCTTCTGCCCTTCTTCGACCGTGTCGCCGATGGCGGACAGGTGCGCCATCGGGCCGTCCGCCGGGGCGTGCATGACCCGCCGCGCGCCCTCGCCCGCGATCAGGCCGGGCACGCCGGTGTTGGGCCTCGCCGCGCCCGCGTACAAAATACGCCCCAGATCGTGGCCGCGCATGGTTTCGATGACCGCGTCCACGTCCGCGCCCGCCGTAAAGCCGGGGCCGAGCCCGACGGTGATGGGCGCCATCGCGCGGGTCGTGCCCAGGTTGCGCTTGGCCAAAATCGCGTCCACGACCGCCGCCGGACGCAGCGCAGATACGCAGGCCAGCGCTTCATCCACGACCAGCGGCACCTCGCTCCGCTCCCAGCAGCGGGTCAGGTGTTCTTCGTCCGGCGTGTCAATGCGGCGGGCAATGACACCCTCGACTTCGGCCGCGCCGTCGTAGACGGCTTCGCACAGCGCCGCCGCGCGGCGGATGGCGCTCGGCTGCGCGCATTCGGCGGCCAGCACGCGAAGTCCTGCTGCATGCAGCTTTAAAATCGTGCCCGTGGCCAGGTCGCCCGCGCCGCGCACAATCACCAGCCCGGTCATGGACGAATCACCTTGCCGGCGTTCGTCAGCTTTTCGGCGATAACATACATATTGGTCACCTCGCCGACCGCCAGCTTGTCGGTCAGGCCGTAATGGTTCAGGCAGGTGCCGCAGGTGAGCACCTCGCAGCCGTTTTCGGCCAGAATTTTCAGGTCTGCCACGGTTTCGGCGCCTTCGGTGGACAGCTTGGCGCCGCCGTTGTACAGCAAAACAGTGTCCGGCGCGCGGTCGAGCTGGGTCAGGGCATAGACAAAGCCCTTCATCAGCGCCGCGCCCAGGGTATCGTCGCCCGTGCCCATGCAGGACGAAGTCAGCGCCACCACGGTCGGCCCGCCTGCCGGCGGGAAATCCATCGGCGTGCACACCGGGCAGGGCTCGGGCCGCATGTTCCCGCTCGCGGCCGGTTCGGTGCCGCCGCCGAGCACAGCGCCCAGCACTTCGGACGCGACCGGCTGCAAGACGATGCGGAAGGTGCCGTCCTCCATCACATCGGTGGCCGCGGCCAGCCCCATCTGGGTGGCCATTTTCTCGACATTCTGCCGGGCGATGTCGTTATCGACCAGGGTGATGACCGGGGCGCCATGCTCCCGAATCGCATTCTTGGTGTCAATGACCGGCTGCGGGCAGGCTTTGCCGCGCGCGTCTACAATGGTTGCCATAGTGTAGTTCCTCCTTATATCGTTCCTTCGACAATGATTTCGGTGTCCAGCCGGGGCAGCAGTTCCCCGATGATGCCGCAGGGCAGGCCGAGCGCGCGTACATCGCGCAGCAAGGCGTCGGCGTCGTCCGCCGCCACGGCAAACAGCAGCCCGCCCGAGGTCTGCGGGTCAAAGACCAGTTCCTCGGTGGCAAAATCCGCGCCCCGGAACCGCACCCGGCCTTCGGCCGCGTTGCGGTTGCGCTGGGCAGCGGCGGTTAGATAAAACTCCTCGGCGAAAAACCGCGCCTGCGGGATATGCGGCAGGGCGTCCGCGCAGATGCGCGCCGACAGGTCGGGACGCAGCATCTCGTGCAGATGGCCGAGCAGGCCGAAGCCGGTCACGTCAGTGCAGGCGTGAATGGTATATCGGTCGGCCGCTTCGGCGGCATAGCGGTTTAAGGTGGTCATGCTGCGCACGGCCAGCTCCATCGCCTCGGCGGTGTCCGCGCCCGCGCGGGCCGCGGTACACGTCAGCCCCACGCCGAGCGGCTTGGTCAGCAGCAGCTTGTCCCCCACATGGCCGCCGTTGTTGGGCCGGATGTGGGCCGGATGCACCACACCGGTGACCGAAAGGCCATATTTGACCTCGCTGTCTGCAATCGAATGTCCGCCCGCGAGCGAGCCGCCTGCCTCGGTCACTTTTTCGCTGCCGCCCTGCAAGATGCGCCCTAAAATGTTCAAATCCCAGCTTTCCGGGAAGCAGACGATGTTGAGCGCCGTAACCACCCGGCCGCCCATCGCATACACGTCGCTGAGCGCATTGGTGGCCGCGACCTGGCCGAAAATATAGGGGTCTTCGACCATGGGCGGGAAGAAATCGAGTGTCTGCACGATGGCGAGGTCATCGGTCAGCCGGTAGACGGCTGCGTCGTCGCTCGACTCAGCGCCGATGAGTAAATTGGGGTCAGTCGGCCGGGGCAGCTTTTCCAGCACCCGGGCAAGCGCCGCCGGACCGAGTTTGGCCGTGCATCCCCCGCCCCGGCAAAACACAATTTCATTTGCCATCCAGTTCGCCTCCCAAATGTTTGTCAAGCAGCGCTTCCAGTGCTGCGTGCGCTTCCTCCGAAAACGCCTGATAGTGTTCGAGCAGCGCCTGCCCCTGTTCGGTCAGGCGGGCGCCGCCGCCGTGCGCGCCGCCTGTGCGGCGCTCGAGCAAGGCAAAGCCCAGTTCGTCCTCGCAGGCGCGCAGGATATGCCAGGCCTTGTTGTAGCTCATGCCCATAGCGGCGGCTGTGCTCCGGATGGAGCCGTTCTGCCGCACGCCGTCGAGCAGCTGAGCCACCCCAGGCCCAAAGCCCTTGCGCCCGCCGCGCGTAATGCGCAAGGCGGCTGTGACCGTCCATGTATCGTGCATACGCATGATCCTTTCCAAAGTATAACGGTTGTCCGAAAACCGCGCGCCCACTTGGACGCGCTTTTGTTTTTATTTTACCAGACGACAAAATCCTTGGCAAGCCTTCCCTTGCACCATTTGCCCTTTTCGGAACCGGGCTTGTATGGTATAATCGGGAGAAGAAACGCACCAAAATCTTTTGGAGGTCTTTTATGGGACTTTGTGATATTCATGTGATCAAGGACGTGCTTTCGCGGCACGGCTTTCATTTTTCCAAATCGCTCGGGCAGAATTTCCTGACCGCCCAGTGGGTGCCCGAGCGCATCGCCGCCGAATGCGGCGCTGGGCCGGATGCAGCTGCGCTCGAGGTCGGCCCGGGCATGGGCTGCCTGACGGTCGAGCTGTCCAAAACCGCCGGGCAGGTGGTGGCCATTGAGATCGACCGCGCCCTCTTCCCGGTGCTGGACGAAACCCTCGCCGGATGCGACAACGTCGAGGTTGTACATGGCGACGTGCTCAAAACCGATCTGGCCACCCTGTGCCGCGAAAAGTTCGGCGACAAGCCGGTCTATGCCTGCGCCAACCTGCCCTATTACATCACCACCCCGGCCATCGCCGCCCTGCTGGACAGCCACGCCTTTCAGGGCGTGACCGTCATGGTGCAGAAGGAGGTCGCGCGGCGCATCTGCGCCCCGGCCGGGTCATCCGATTACAGCGCCTTCTCCATTTATGTACAGTATCACGCCGACGCGCGCATTTTATTCGATGTGCCGGCCGGGTGCTTTGTGCCCCAGCCCAAGGTCGATTCGGCCGTGCTGCGCCTAACCCCCCGCGAGACCCCGGCCGTGCAGGTGCAGGATGAAAAGCTGTTCTTTGCCATCGTGCGGGCGGCGTTCAACCAGCGCCGTAAGACACTGGCCAATGCGGTGTCGCCCGCGTTCGGCGGACGACTGAACAAGGACGAAATCCTGGAACTCATTACCGGCTGTGGGCTGGATGCCCGCGTACGTGGCGAAAAGCTGAGCCTTGCCGAGTTCGGCCGTTTGGCCGATGCAGCTGCGGCGCGTCTCACCGAAAAGGCTACATCCCCAGAATAAGCAACACCCCCAGGGCGATGAGCAGCTCGGTGTCGATCTCGTCCTCGCCTTCGCGCAGGATGAACCAGATGACCGCCAGCAGAACAAGGGTATCGGCATCCAACTTGAAGCTGCCCATGCGCTGGGTCAGGCCATCGAGAAAGCCAGAGGCCGGCGCGGTATCTTGCAGGGGCGGTTCGGGTTCGCGCCCCTGCGCTTCGGTCAAATAGCGGTTATACATGGGTTCCCCCGTTTCCATCGGTCTTGCCGCCCAGCTGCTTCATGGCGCTGCGCGCCATGCGCGCCATGCTCACTAGGCGCAGGCCATGGTCAATCTGGGCGCTGATGTCCTGTGTCACAAAGGGCTTGACGGCGTTTAACAAGTTGCGTTTTTCCGGACTGACGGCCTGTTGGCCGCTTTGGGCGATGGCGGCAATGACCGGCATCGCCTTTTGCATCAGTTCGGCCGACGGGTCGTAGCTGTCCGCGCGAGGGGACGCGCCCCCCGCCTGTCCGGCGGGCGGGGCGGCGTTGTCCCCGCCGCCCCCAAGAAGTGAACTGGCCATAGAAATGGCGCTTTGCAGCTTTTCCGGGTCATTTAACAGATCGGAAAGCAGATCGTTTTGTTCCATCGGGCATCCCCCTTTATTTTCCCAAGAGCTTTTGCAGCTGTGCGGCCAAAGCCGCCCCTTCCGGGGTTTTTAAGATTTCCCCCACCGCTTCGCGCGCCGCGCGCGCATCGCCCGCCTGCGCGGCCTTGGCCGCCCGCTCGATGCGTTCGGCGGTCGCGCGGTCGACCTGTTTGGCCATGCGCTGCCCTTCGGCCGACCGCATGGCGCTTTGCAGCCGGTTCATCGCCCCCTGGGTCTTGGGGTCGTTTGCGTTCATTTGCAGCTTGCGTATGAGTTCATTGGCGTCAAACATACGTTTTGTCCTCCCAATACTTTCTTTGTTCTTAGCATATGCGCACGCCTGGCCCAACGTGACTGCGGCCGCCCGCCTTTGCCAAAGAACTTTGCAAATTTTTTCCGCGCCGCTTTACAAGGCCTTCCTTTTCGTGTATAGTGGACGTGTTATGGAAGAAAGGGGCGTGCTTATGAAAATCCTGGTGTTTTCCGACTCCCATGGCCGCACCCTGGATATGTACGGCTTAATCGAAAGCGAACAGCCGGATGCCATCATCCATTTGGGCGATCATTATGAGGACGCGTGCGACCTGCGCCGCAGCTATCCCAATCTGGTCATCTACGCGGTGCGGGGCAACAACGACTTTGACCCAGATGCGCCGCTGTTTTCGGTGATTGCGCCCGCCGGGGTACGCATGTACCTGACCCACGGCCACCGCGAACGCGCGGTATGGTCGCAGTCGGGCAATGTTGGGTCGCGTGCCGCCGAGGAAGGCTGCACGGTGGCGCTGTACGGCCACACCCACATGCGCCACGACCAGACCGAAGGCGGGGTGCGGGTAATGAATCCGGGCAGCATCAGCCTACCGCGCGACGGCCAGGCCAGCTGCCTGCGGCTCGAAGTGCAGGACGGCAAGCTGCTCGAAGCCTGTTTCCTGGACACGGACGGCGCGCCGCTCGGGCCGGAGACGTCCAAGCCCAAACAACACAAAAGATTCAGGTGGTTTTAACCTATGCTATTAACAATTGATGTCGGCAATACCAATATGGTATTCGGCCTGTTTGAAAAAAAGAACCTGGTGGGCACCTTCCGTATGTCGACCAATGCCACGGCCACGTCGGACGAGATCGGTCTGAAAATCTTGCAGTATTATCATTTCCGCGATCTGGACCCCGTCAAGACCAGCGCGGTCATCATCGCGTCGGTCGTGCCGCCGGCCATGTATTCGCTCATCAATGCCATCCGCAAATATCTGCGGCTGCGCCCGCTCGTGGTGGGCAAAGATGTCGACCCCGGCATGGTCAATTTGTACAACAACCCGCGCGAAGTCGGTGTCGACCGCCTGGTCAACGGCGTATCGGCCGTGGCCCGCTACGGCAAGCCGCTTATCATCGTGGACATCGGTACCGCCATCACCTTTGACGCCATCGACCAGGATGGCGCCTATCTGGGCGGCGCGATCTTCCCGGGCATCAAGGTCGCCATGGAAGCGCTGTTTATGAAAGCATCCAAGCTGCCGCGGGTGGACATTGCCGCCACCGAGTGCGCCATCGGCCGCACGACCGTGCAAAGCATGCAGTCGGGCGCCGTGCGCGGCTATGTCGGCGCGTTGACTGGCATCATCGAGGACATGAAGCAGGAGCTCGAGGGTGACGTGCGCGTCATCGCCACCGGCGGCATGGGCCGCATGATGGCCGAACACTGTCCGCTCATCGACGAGGTTGACCCCAATCTGACGCTCGACGGCCTGCGCATGATCTATGAGCAAAACCGTGCGCTGTTCGGGGAAAAATGCGTCTGCCATGAGGACTCCATCATCGAGGCCACCGAAGAATCGTAACATTGCACCGTCCGGTTTTCCGGGCGGTTTTTTGTATGCGGCCCGCTTCCCTTGGGTATACTCTGCTTGAGGTGAAGCCACATGACCGATTATTATCACATGAACAACGCCATGGGCGCGTACTTCCGCACCCTGCCCAAGAATGTGCAGGAGAACATCCTGCAAAGTGGTGTGGTATTCCGCACCGAAACCGACATGCGCCGCGCGGTCGAACACTTCCGCGGCTCAATGTATTGACTGCCGCCCGCGTCCCCTCCCCCGGACGCGGGCGGTTTGCTTTTCTCCCCGCTTCCCCTATGCTATAATAGGTTCGATGCAACATGAAATACCAAATGGGGAGGAATGACATTTGCAAGAAAGCATCCTTCTGGTGGACGACGAGGCGGCCTTCGCCGACCTGGTGGAAGTCTACCTGAAAAACGACGGCTTTGCCGTCCACAAATTCTACAATGGCACGGACGCGCTGGCGTGTGCGGCGAACACGCACATCGATCTGGCCATTCTGGACGTGATGCTGCCCGATATGGACGGCTTCACGCTCTTGCAGCGCATCCGGGAAAAGCATCTGTATCCCATCCTGATGCTGACTGCCAAGGTCGAGGACAGCGACAAAATCCTGGGGCTGACGCTGGGCGCGGACGACTACATCGTCAAGCCCTTCAACCCGCTCGAACTGATGGCGCGTGTCAAGACCCAGCTGCGGCGCTACACCCGCTACAACCTGGGCGAGCGCGCGGCCGAAGAAGCCACCGAGCACGATTTTAGCGGCCTGACCATCTGCAAAACCACCCACAAGTGCACGCTCTACGGCGAAGAACTGAACCTCACCCCCCTGGAATTTGCCATCCTGTGGTATCTGTGCGACCACCGGGGCGAGGTGGTGCCGAGTGAAACGCTGTTTGAGGCCGCGTGGGGCGAAAAGTACCTAAACAGCAACAACACGGTCATGACCCACATCGCGCGGCTGCGCGAAAAGATGCACGAGCCCAGCCGCAAGCCCAAATTCATCAAGACCGTCTGGGGGGTGGGTTACAACATTGAATAGAGAGCAATCCAAGCGGCGCTACCGCAGCCAGCTTTCCCACCAGCTTCTCATGCAGTACCTGCTGGCGCTGGCCGGGCTGGTCATCGGCTATGCCGGGCTAGTGATGGCGGGCTGGTCGTTTCTGGCCCAGTTCACCTGGTATGGCGACGAACTGATCTACCGCATGCTGGAACCGTTCCGCCAAAACCTGATCTTTTGGAGCGCGCTGATCGTGGGTGCAGGCGCGCTGGCCATCACCTATCATTTCATTGCCAAGCCGCTGCGCTATCTGGACGAGCTGGTCGGTGCCGCCGGCCGGCTGGCCCGGCCGGACGATACGCCCATCGAGCTGCCACCCGCCATGCGCAATGTGGAGGACGAACTTAACCTCGTGCGGCAGCAGGCACTGCGTGCCGCAGCCCAGGCCCGCGAGGCCGAGCAGCGCAAAAACGACCTGATCGTCTATCTAGCGCACGACCTCAAGACCCCGCTGACCAGCGTGATCGGCTATCTGTCGCTGCTGCGCGACGAGCCGCAGATCTCGCCCGAGCTGCGTTCCAAGTACACCGGCATCGCGCTGGACAAGGCCGAGCGGCTGGAAGACCTCATCAACGAATTTTTCGACATCACCCGCTTTAACCTGTCCCAGCTGACGCTGGAGACCTGCCCGGTCGACTTAACGCGCATGCTCGAACAGGTGGCCAGCGAATTTGAGCCCATGTTCGCCGAAAAAGAGCTGCGCTACACCCTGGACCTACCCGACTCACTGCCCTATGACTGCGACCCGGACAAGCTTGCGCGGGTGTTCGACAACCTGCTGCGCAACGCCTACCATTACAGCTTTCCGGGCAGCACCATCCAGATTTCCGCTCAGACCACAGCGAATTCCATTGTGCTGCGGTTCACCAACCCAGGCAAGACCATCCCACCCGACAAACTCGGACGTCTATTTGAGCAGTTTTTCCGTCTGGATTCGTCGCGTGGCACGCGCACGGGCGGCGCTGGGCTGGGGCTCGCCATTGCCAAGGAGATCGTCGAACTGCACGGTGGCACCATCCGGGCCGAAAGCCGGGACAATACGGTTTCTTTTGTGGTGATGCTGCCGGCCGAAAGAAAATCGTAAGGTTTTTGCATCAAAACCACAAGGAATCCTTGGGAAAACCGAAAAAAAGGAAGCGTCTTGTTTTGATATCCTAAAGATGTCAAAAAACAAGGCGCTTTGTGCTGCCAAGGAGGTTTTCCCATTATGAAAAAGATGACCCTGGCCGTCCTGTTCGGCGGCTGCTCGAGCGAATACAGCGTATCTTTAGAATCGGCCCACGCGGTGCTCACCCACCTAGACCCTGCGCGCTTTGCCGTCCTCCCAGTCGGCATCACGCGGGAAGGCGCCTGGCGGCTATACCGCGGCCTGCTCGCGCGCATCGCGGACGGCACCTGGTGTGAGGACACGGCAAACAGCGTCCCCTGCACCTTTTCGCCCGATCGTGGCAGCCATACCCTTTTGACCCTAGGCACACACCCCGAAAGCTTGCATGTGGACGCCGCCTTCCCGGTGCTGCACGGCAAAAACGGCGAGGACGGCACGGTTCAGGGGCTTTTGGAACTGGCCGGCATCCCGCTCATCGGCTGCGGCACGGCGGCCAGTGCGTTGTGCATGGACAAGGACCGCGCGCACAAACTGGCCGCCCTGGCCGGCGTGCGCGTGCCCCAAAGCGCGGTCTTTGCCCGCGGCGCTGCGTTTTCTGCCATCGCGCAGGCGGCCAAAACGCTTGGGTATCCGGTGTTTGTCAAGCCGGTGCGTGCCGGGTCGTCGTTCGGGGTGGGCCGGGTGACCCAGCCGGGCGATCTGCGCGCGGCGGTGGATGCCGCCTTTGCCCACGATGAGGAAATCCTGCTCGAGGAAGCCATCCCGGGCTTTGAGGTCGGGTGCGCGGTGCTCGGCAACGACACCTTGCAGACCGGCCGGGTGGATGAAATCGAGCTTGCGGGCGGATTCTTTGACTATACCGAAAAATACAACCTGATTTCCTCGCGCATCCACTGCCCGGCCCGCATCGCCCCGGCGCAGGAGGACGCCATCCGGCAGGCGGCCTGCACGGTCTACTGGGCGCTCGGCTGCCGGGTGTGCGCGCGGGTGGACTTTTTCCTGACCCCAGCGGGCGAGATCGTCTTTAACGAGGTCAACACCATTCCGGGCTTTACCGCCCACAGCCGTTATCCGGGCATGATGCGCGCCGCGGGGCTGGACTTCCCCGCCCTGCTGACCCGCCTGGTCGAACTGGGGGTGGGCGCATGACATGCAGACGTTTCCCGCAGCAGGCCGTCCATCAGGGGCCGCTGATTGTGGTCAATGCCCGTCATCCGCTGCAAGGCGGCGTGGCTGGAAAGCTCGCCCCCGTGGACGCCCGGCATTCGGACATCCTGCTGGAAGCGGCCGCCGGACGGCTGCTCGCCTGCTGCATCGGCGCGGTGCACGGCGGTCGAGAGATCGTGCCCGTATCCGGTTGGCGCAGCCAGACCGAACAGCAGGCCATCTGGGACCAGACCCTAGCCGAAAGCGGCGAAACCTTCACCCGGCAGTATGTGGCCCTGCCCGGGTGCAGCGAGCACCAGACCGGACTTGCCATCGACCTGGGCCGGGCGGCGTCCCACATCGACTTCATCCGGCCAGCCTTCCCGTATGACGGCGTGTGCGGTGCGTTCCGCCGTGCCGCCGCCCGCCACGGCTTCATCGAGCGCTATCAAGCAGGCAAAGAAGCCCTCACCGGCATTTCGCCCGAACCCTGGCATTTCCGCTATGTCGGCGCGCCCCATGCCGCGCTTCTGCAACAGCACGGCCTATGTCTGGAAGAATACCCGGATTTCCTCCGGCAGGCGGGCGCACAGACCTGCACCCTAGACGGCGGGCGCATGGCGCAGGTGTTTTATGTGCCCTGCGCGGGCGGGCAAACCGAGATCGAGCTGCCCGATGCCTGCTGTCAGGTTTCAGGGGACAACATCGGCGGCTTTATCGTCACGGTCTGGGGGGAAAGCGCATGAAAAAGGGCTTTGCCGCGCTGGACGATGCGCGTTTTGCCGCCGCGCTTCTGGTCATCGCTATCCATACCTCCCCGCTTATGAGCGTTTCGGTGGATGGGGACTTTTTCCTCACCCGGGTGCTGGCCCGGCTGGCGGTGCCGCTGTTTTTCATGGTATCCGGGTATTTTCTGGGGCGAAATGGCTGGCGGCGGCTGTCCCACTTCGCGCAAAAGACCGCGCTGTACTATGCGGTTTCGATCGTTTTATATCTGCCGCTCAATCTGTATCAGGGCGGCTGGGACGCCGCCGGGGTCGTGCGCAGCCTGCTTTTTGACGGCACGTTGTACCATCTGTGGTACTTCCCGGCCGTGCTGCTGGGCGCATTCCTTGCGTCCCGCCTAGCCCGGTTTGGACTGCGCTGCGCGCTGCCCATGGCCGGGGCGCTGTATCTGTTCGGCCTGCTAGGCGACAGCTATTATGGCCTTGCCGTGCAGCTTGGGCTGGAACCAATGTTTTCCGCCCTGTTCCATGTCTTTTCCTACACCCGCAACGGTCTGTTCTTCGCCCCCCTCTTTTTGGTGCTGGGCGCCGCCGGACGGCGGTTTTCTACACGCACAGCGGCTGTAGGACTGACGCTGTCCTTTGCCGCGATGACAGCCGAAGGGTTCGCCCTCCACCGCCTGGGCTGGCAGCGCCATGACAGCATGTATGTCTTTCTGCCCTTGTGTATGCTCTTTCTGTTTTCGCTGCTGCTGGGGGCCGATGCAGGACAAAATCCTCGCCTGCGGCGGGTGTCCATCTTGGTATACATCCTGCATCCGTGGTGGATTGTGCTGGTGCGCGGAGCGGCCGAAGTACTGCATCTGGACGGCCCGCTGGTGCAAAACAGCCTGGGGCATTTTGCGGCCGTGACCGCGGCCAGTGTGGCGTGCGCCTTTGTGCTGGATGCCTGGCTGCCGCGCGGCAAGCTGCCGAACACTCGCGCCTGGCGCGAAATCGACTGCGCCGCATTGAGGCACAACGCCGCCGTATTGCAGGACGAGCTAGGCAAGGACTGTCGCCTGATGGCGGTTGTCAAAGCCGAAGCCTACGGCCATGGCGCGGTGCTGACCGCGCGCACCTTGCAGCAAAGCGGCGTGCGCGCCTTTGCCGTAGCCACGCTGGATGAGGCGATTTGCCTGCGCAAACATGGCATCCGGGGACTGATCCTGGTGCTTGGCTACACCGACCCCATCCATGTGCGCACGCTGCGGCGCTGGCGCATCACCCAGGCCGTGGCCGACGAGGCCCATGCCCGGTCGCTGGCCGCCCAGGGCGTGCCCATCCATGTTCACCTGGCCGTGGACACCGGCATGCATCGGCTGGGGCTGCCCGCCGGAGAGATCTCGGCCTTTCTGCGGGTGTACGACCTGCCCAACCTGCGCATTGACGGCATGTTTTCCCATCTGAACGTATCCGACAGCCTGACGGCGGACGACACCGCCTTTACCCAGGCGCAACTGGCCGCCTTTTTTGAAACGGTCGAAACCATCCGGCGTGCGGGCTATGACCCCGGCCAGACGCACATCCAGGCCAGCTACGGGGTGTGGAACCTGCCGTCTCAGCCGTGCACCTTTGCCCGGGTGGGCATTGCGCTGTACGGTGTGGGCAGCGATGCTTCACCCGTGCAGCGCACGCTCGACCTGTGGCCGGTGCTGACGCTCAAGGCGCGGGTCGTACTCGTGCGCTCGCTTGCGGCGGGCGATACGGCTGGCTATGGCCGGGCCTTTCACGCCGAGCGGCCCACCCGGTTGGCGGTCGTATCCATCGGCTACGCCGACGGCGTGCCACGTGATTATGCCGCACGTGGCGGCCAGGTGCTGGTGCACGGACGCCGCGTCCCGGTGGCCGGCCGAGTGTGCATGGACCAACTGCTCGTGGATGTGACCGATGTCCCCAGCGTGCAGGCGGGCGACACGGTCACCCTGATCGGCCGGGACAGCGGATGTGAAATCCGCGCCGAACAGATGGCCAGCTGGTGCGGCACGATCACCAACGAACTGCTCTCCCGCCTGGGCGCGCGACTGGGGCTGCGCCCCTATTCGTGAAACTGCGCTTTTTCGATTGCAGCCTTGTCTCTCGGGGAGTATAATAAGGCTGAGAAGGAGGTCTATCGCATGAAAATTGCAGTGACATACGAAAACGGCCAGGTGTTCCAGCATTTTGGCCACTGTGCACAGTTCAAGATCTATGACGTAGAAAACGGCGCCGTGCAGTCATCCACGGTTGTGGACACCAACGGCAGCGGTCACGGCGCGCTGGCGGGCTTTTTACAGGGCCACTGCGTGGACACGCTCATCTGCGGCGGCATCGGTGGCGGCGCGCGCACTGCGCTGGCGGATGCCGGCATCGAACTTTATCCCGGCGTCACGGGCGACGCGGACGAAAGCGTAAAAGCCCTGCTCGGCGGCACGCTGTCCTTTGACCCGGACACAATGTGCAACCATCACCACGATGGGGCGCACCAGTGCGGTGAACACAAGCACGGCTGCGGCGGCAACTAAAAAAACGGCTGTCTACTTTTTGTTAGACAGCCGTTTTTGTATCAAAATCGCATCTTTTCCGATAAATAT
>JAUMSA010000248.1 GCA_031293105.1 Butyricicoccus sp.
GTACGCCGCCTTCGACTTCGCGCTTGCGGTCGGTATCCTCAATGCGAAGATAGAATACACCGCCCGATTGATGGGCCAAACGCTCGTCCACCAGTGCGCCGTACAGGTTGCCCAGGTGCATAAAGCCGGTCGGGCTGGGGCCCATACGGGTGACCTTGGCGCCCTCCGGCAGATTGCGCTTGGGGTAGCGTGCTTCCACCTGCTCCGGGGTTTCTACAATATGCGGAAACAATTTATCCGCAAGATACTTCCAATTCATCATAATCCATACTCTCCGAATCCAAAATGATATACAAGGGAATCCTTCCACTTCTATACACTATACCCATTCATTTTACCACAAACCATTTCGATTGCAAGAAGGTTGCCGGATTTTCTTATTCGGCATTTTGCATGGAATACCATGTTTTGCGAAAATTCTGGGCGTAAATGCACAAAAGCCCGCAGTATTTTGGCTGCGGGCTGTGTATTACTCGGTTTGCGGCTCGGAATCCGGGCCACGGAAGCGGGGCTGCCGCCATGTTTGCACCACGAGCGGAATGACCATGACCGCCCAAACCAGAGGTTCGGCCAAGATGATGCCGAAGTACCCCAGACGCGGGGTGAGGAACAAAACCACAGCTACCTTGCCAAGCAGTTCGATACCGCTGGACAGCAGCGGGGTCATCCGGTCGCCAATACCCTGCAAGGAATTACGAAGGATGCTGATTGCAGCCGTTACCCAGTAAAACAGGGTGTCCACCCGCAGATACCAGACCGCCGTGTCCAGGATTTCCGCTTTTCGGCTGCCGGTGACCAGATAGACAAGCTGGGGCGCCCATAAATAGGTCACGATGACCACGATCAAACAAAAGCCCCAAGCCATGAAAAGGGTCGCCCGCAGGCCATGCCGGATACGGGCCGGTTTGCGGGCGCCGAAATTCTGGCTGCAATAGGTCGCCATGGTGACACCAAATGCCGAAAACGCCAGCATAAACAGCTCGGTCAAGCGGCGGGCGGCCGTATGTGCCACGATGGTATTGGTGCCGAAGGTGTTGATAACCCCTTGCAGGATGACCGAACCGATGTTGACCAAACAATACATCATCGCCATGGAAACGCCGGTGCCATAGAGCTGGCCGGCCAGCTGGGGCGAAACATGGAAGTCGGCTTTCTTCGGCCAGAGTTCGGCAAACCGCCGCCGCATAACCAGCAGGCAGAGCACGACCGAAACCAGCTGTGCCAGAACCGTGGCCAGAGCGGCGCCCGGCACGCCCAAGCCGAGCGGGCCGACAAAGAGCAAATCCAGCCCGACATTGAGGGCCGTGGACAGCATTAGGAACAAAAGGGGTGTAACCGAATCGCCGACCGCGCGCAATACCGTCGAGCAGACATTATAAAACATGGTGGCTATGGTGCCGAGCAGGATGACACGGAAGTAGGCCATCGACAGGTCAAGCAGATCGGCCGGGGTGTTGAGCAGCTGCAAGATGGGCTTTAGCAGACACAAACCGACCACGGTGAGGCCAATGGCGGTGACACCGGCCAGCACAAAAATAGCGCCGATCGACCGGCGGACACCCTCGTAGTCTTTAGCGCCGAAACAGCGCGCGGTCAGGATGGCGAAGCCGTTGGTCAAACCGATCAGCAGACCAATTAACAGATTGTTTAGAGGGTTGGTGGCACCGACCGCCGCAAGCGCCTGTTCCCCCAAAAAAGAACCGACGATGCGGGTATCGGCCAAATTATATAGGAGTTGGAGCAGATTGCCCAGCAAGACCGGTATGGTAAACGTCAGGATCAGGGGGACGGGGGAGCCTTTGGTGAGATCCTTCATGTATGTGATATCCTTTCCATTTTTCTCTCGACTTACCATTATACCAGCCGGTCTGGCAGGCAACAAACCGTAAACTTCACAAAATCCAAAAACAATCGACCGGATTCCTGTCTGTTTTGCCAAATCCGTCGGGCGGGAAACAGAAAAAAGCCACCGCTGGGGTGGCTTTTTGGCAGGAAACCGTCAAAAACTCTGGGCGAGCAGTTCGCGGATGGTTTGCATGGACAGGTCGACCGACGCAATTTCGTCGGCACAGCGTTTGAGCTCCGAGCGCACCAGTTCCTCGTGACATACCGTGTGCTTATATTTGATTTGATGCTCCAAGCTGGCCCAAAAATCGATGGCAATGGTGCGCAGCTGGATTTCAGCCGGCAAGCCCTTGCCCGGGCCGTCGGTGATTTCCAAAATCAGATGCAGGCTGCGGTAGCCGTTCGGCTTGGGATACGCAATGTAATCCTTGGTCGTCGTTACATGCAGTTCGGGCTGCTTGGACAGCCAGTCCGCAACGCGGTATACATCATCGACAAACGAGCAGATGACACGCACACCGACTGTGTCGTGCATTTCGGCCAGCGCGGTGCGGCAATCGGTGGGCAATCCATGCAGTTCCAGCTTGCGAACCATGCTGTCCGGGGATTTGATGCGTGATTTGCAGTACAGAACCGCGTGCAGATCTCCGGGTTCCTTGTCGGGAAAGCGGCTTATACAATCGGTCAGCTGTTGCTCGGCTGCTTGCAGCCGGGGCAGAGCCGAACCGTAAAATTCTTCATGTGTCATGGGAAATTTGCGTCCTTTCTATCCAGTGGGGAGCGTTACAGTAATCTCCAGAGATTTGCCATCCTTGGAGCTGGCCGTGATTTTTCCCTTGTGGGCCGCGACCACCGCACTGGCGATGGAAAGGCCAATGCCATAGCCGCCAGTTTGGGAATTGCGGGATTTATCCGCCCGGTAAAAACGGTCAAACAAATGGGTAAGGTCTTCTTTGTGGATCGCTTTTGTGGTATTGAAAACCGACAGGCGGATAGCACGGCCTTGTTTTTCCAGGCGCACGGCGATCTCGCCGTTTTCCTCCGAATATTTTACCGCGTTATCCAGCAGGATGGAAACCAGTTGGCCGATCGATTTGGAATCCCCGTGCAACGACAGCAGCGGCTGAATCTGGCTGGAAAAGGTTTTGTTCTGCTTCTTGGCCAAAGCCTGGAAGGAACGCACCGATTCCTCGACCAAATCGGAAATCGGGAAGTCGATGAAAACCAACTGGTCGCGGGCTTCCTCCATTTTGGACAGATAGATCAGGTCGTTGGTCAGTTCGGTCAGGCGGCGGACTTGCAGCTGGATATCATCCAGCCATTCGCTTTTTCCGCTTTCGCTTTCCGCCAGCCCGGCATCGGCATCAATGATGGCGAGCGGGGTTTTGATTTCATGCCCTGCATCGGTGATAAAGCGCCGCTGTTTTTCATAACTATCGGATACCGGTTTGATGATGCGGCTGGAAAGCAAGGTGATGAGGATGCAAACCGCAGTCAGTCCGATGAACGAAATGAACAGGCTGGAAAACAGAAAGCCGCGGCAGGTATCCATCCAGCGGCCGCAGTCCAAAAAGATGATGCGGATTCCATCTTTTTCCTCTTGGATGGTATACCGGTAGTCGTCGATAAAGCCACGGTCTTGGTCAAGACTCAGCACATCCTGCGCAAAATCGATGGCATCCTCCTGGTCAACGGCCGCAATTTGAGCCGTATCGGTCGAGAGTGTAACCCCATCGTCGGTGAGCAGCACCGAGAAATAGCGCGATTCATAGGGAATTTCCGGGGACGTGTAGATGTGATCGCCGTCCTCGTCCAGCAGATTGTTTAACTTGGGAAGCTGACCGTCGTGATTTTCTAAAATGTCCAGCACCATATCCGCCCGCTGCACCACTTGGTAGACATTGAGCACATTGATGCCCCCGATGATGACTAGGAGCACCACGAGAAGGGAAAACATCGAGGCCAGGATCAATTTCAGCCGGAGTTTTTTGATCATCGACAGGACTCCAATCGATAGCTGTCCGGCTCGGCGGCCTGCATCCGTTCGTCGGCTTGCAGGGCAGACAGTGTTTTTTGAAGATAAGATATGTAGATCAACACCACCTCGGTTTCGGCGTCGTCATCCCACACCCGCTCCAAAAAACGCCGGGATGTGATGGCATGCTGCGCGTTGCACAAAAGCAGTTCGAGCATGGCGAATTCTTTGTTGGCCAGCCGGAAACTCCCGGTGGGGGAGGAGAGGGAAAAGGTCGTGCGGTCGAGCGAAATATTGCCAAACCGCAGGATGGAGTCGGTGGAGACAGCCTGGCCGCGAGTCATGGCGCGCACGCGGGCCAAGAGTTCGCGTGTGGCAAAGGGCTTGGTCAGGTAATCGTTGGCGCCGCTGTCCAGCCCCAGCACTTTATCATCAATTTCCGATTTGGCGGTCAGCAGCAGAACGGGGGTGCGGTCGCCTTTGTCCCGCAGCTGCTTTAAAACTTCGATGCCGTCCCGCTTGGGCATCATAATATCCAAAATCACACCGTCATAATTGCCGGTGGATAAAAGAGAGAGCGCCTGTTCGCCATCGTATGCGCAATCGACCGCATAACCGTCCCGTTTGAGAATGGCAGCCAACGCCCGGGACAGCGAGCGTTCGTCCTCTGCAAGAAGCAATCGCAAGAATATCCAGCCCTTTCTTTGGAAATTTTTCATCCAGCGACTGGGTTCGCTGGCTTTCTTTTATTATAAGCAGGGCTTTGAGAAGATCTTGTGTCCAACGGATGAACAACCTGTAACGGTTTCTTGAACAAACAAAAACAGGCCGCACAAAGTGCGGCCTGCGGAAAGTTGTTGCTTATGGATTTTCAAACGAAGGCAGGGCATCGCCGTCGAGCGCCGCCAGCGCATAGCGCAGCGAAAGCATCAGGCGGGTCTTTTCCTCCTCGGTGCTGGCTTCGTCCATTTTGGCGCGATAGCTGCGGGTGCCCCCGCCGCGCAGATCATCGTCGCCCAAGTACCGCCAGATGCTGCGCCGGGTGGTGGTGTGGTCGGTGAGCTGGGCATGCAGAAAGACGGTATCCAGCGCTTGACGCAGCGCCGGAAAATTGGGTTCGTAGCTGCGTTCCCCGACCAGCTCGACCGAGGCGCAAACCTTGTCGTGGTTTTTGGGAACCAGGGCGGTGAGAGCCTGCTCCAGCATACGGTCGCTGGCAAGGGTGGTGAAATCGATTT
>JAUMSA010000287.1 GCA_031293105.1 Butyricicoccus sp.
ATACAGCATGGTCATGCAGCCCACACGGCCAAAGAACATCAGGAAAATCAGAATCAGGTGAGAGGCTCCCCCCAAGTCCGGGGTAATACCCAGCGTCAGACCGACGGTTGCAATCGCGGATGCGGTTTCAAACAGCGAGGACATAAGCGGCACCTGGTCAAAGTGACACAGCGCCATCGTGCCAATCAGCGTCAATCCCATATAGCTGGTCGCAATCGTCACCGCGTTTTTGAGGACACTCGGGTGAATGCGGCGGCCAAAGCATTGCAGTTCATCCTCCCTGCGCAGGGTGGAACGCAGGCACAGCATCAGCACCACGGCCGTAGTCGTTTTCATGCCGCCCGCCGTGGAACCAGGCGAACCGCCAATCAGCATCAAAGCCACCATCAGCAGCTGGCTGTTGGAGGCCAGATCGCCCAAACCGACCGAATTAAAACCCGCGGTGCGGGTCGTAACCGATTGGAATAACGCCGCCAGCCCTTGGACCGGACGTGGCAAGCCCGGCTGCATCTGGCCATTCTGAAAGACCAGCATCAGCGCGGCCGGCACAAAAATCAACACCGCTGTCGTCAGCAGGACGATTTTGGTCTGTAACGAAAAATGCCGTTTGTCGCGGCGGTTCATCCAAAGATTTTCCCAGACAAAAAAGCCCACGCCGCCAAACACAATCAGCAACATAACGCTCAGGGTGACGATCGGATCATCTGTAAAGGCGGTCAGCGAACTCAACGGCCCGCTGTATGTGCCCATCAGGTCAAATCCTGCGTTGCAGAATGCTGAAATGGCATGGAATACGCCGTACCACAAACCCTTTGCGAAGCCAAACAAGGGAATAAACCGAATGGACAGCAACGCGGCCCCACAGAGTTCCACGCATACCGTAATCGTGAACACAAACCGCGCCAACCGAATGATGCCGCCCATCTGCGGCGCGGCAATCGATTCCTGCATGACAAAGCGAGATTTCAGGCCAATGCGGCGCTTGGACAGGGTCGCCAGCGCCATGGCCATGGTGATAAAGCCTAAGCCGCCAATTTGAATGAGTGTTAAAATCACTGCCTGACCAAACAGGGACCAATAGGTCGCCGTATCATAGACGATCAGCCCGGTTACACAAGTGGCCGAAGTTGCGGTGAACAAGGCGTCCAAAAACGGGGTATAGATGCGTTCCTTGCATGCAATCGGCAACGACAGCAGCACAGCGCCCACCAAAATAATCGACAGGTAA
This sequence comes from Butyricicoccus sp., assembly GCA_031293105.1. GTDB lineage: Bacteria > Bacillota > Clostridia > Oscillospirales > Butyricicoccaceae > Butyricicoccus_B. The sequence goes on from JAUMSA010000287.1 coordinate 1,229, forward strand.
CCCAGTACGATGATCTTGGTCGGGGTCATCCGGTCCTGCAGAGATTTCATAACCAATCACTTCTCAATTTTTATCCGTCCTTTTTTCGCTCTCTATATGGAAAGCATTATAACAGGTTTCCACCCAAAAGAAAAGATTCTGCGGCGCAGTTTGCAAAAGGTTGACGAAAGCTTTACAACCCTGACGGGGCTTGCAGGGGCTGGAAGGCTGTGGTAGAATCGGTTTATACAACACCATTTTGGAAAGGAAGTATGCACGATGCAAATTGACCCGCAACGCTATCACGGCCGGCCGGCAGAGACCCGCGAGCCCCGGGAAGAAGCCGCCTATGCGCTCTTAGAGCGCGCCGGCGTACCCTTTGACCGGATGGACCACAGTGCCACCGCGACCATTGAAGATTGCCATGCCGTGGAACAGTATTTAGATACGACGGTATGCAAGAATTTATTCCTATGCAACCGGCAGAAAACCAAGTTCTATCTGCTGATTATGCCCGGCGAAAAGGTCTTTCACACCAAGGACCTTTCGGCGCAGATCGGTTCGGCGCGGCTGTCCTTTGCGCCCGGCGAAAAGATGGAAGAACTGATCGGTACCACGCCCGGCTCGGCCAGTGTACTCAGTCTGGTGTTCGACCGCGACCATCAGGTGCAGCTCCTCATCGACCGGGATGTGCTGGATGCCGAATATTTTGCCTGCCATCCGTGTATCAATACGTCGTCGCTGCAATTTCGCACCTGCGACCTCTTGGAGAAGGTCCTGCCCACTCTGGGGGTCACGCCAACCTATGTCACCCTCTGATTTTACCGATAGGTGCCGTTGTCAGCAGACTGGTTGTACGACATGTTATCCCGCACAGCAATGACGATATCCGGCTGGTACATGTCGATGTATTCATACAGCGTCATGGCATCATAATGCCGGAAGTCCAGTGAGCGGAATTCCCCACAGGAAGCATAAATTAAGCCCTCCAGCGGGTTGGTAAACGAATCGCCGAACATCAGCACGCGCGGCAGATCGTCCCGCCCGGTGCGGATGATGGTTTCCCCGATATCGCCGCCCATATATCCGGCATAGGTCGAAACCACCGGGTCGGGCTGCCGGAAGGTAAACGAATCGACCCGGTTGCCGTAATCCTCCCGGGTGAACGGCACGGGTTCGGTGGGCTCAGCCCAGGTCAGATGTTCCTTGCGCTTTTGCAAATTACAGATCTGGCGGCTGTATGACCCGAAAAACTCCTGGCTCTCGGTGTGGAAGGTCAGTTCCTCATCCTGGTACACCTTGAGCGGCGTATCCAGCCGTTCGTTCAAGGCCGCCATCAGGGTGCGGTAGGTCAGCAGCACACCATCGTAGTTGTAGTGGTTGTCCATCGCCGAATAATAGCTTTTGGCGTTCCCGGTCTGGTCAAAGACCGTACGCATGTTGACCGCAACCGCATCGGTTTCGGCCAGGGCGTCAAACACGCGCCCTTCGCAGTAATCGACTAGGCTGCGCCCAATGGACAGGTATTCCGGGTATTCATCGTAATAGACATACCGCTGTCCGGGTACGCCCACATAACAGAAAATGCCCCCGTTTTTTTCCACATGACCGACGAGCGCTTTGAGTTCGTCGGTCTTTTTATCCATAATGGCCGCCTGTTCTTCCGGGTTGTACCGTTCGGGCGTCGCCATGATGAGCAGCGCCCCGCTGTCGGTTTCGATGATGTTATTGACCTCCACCTTGGGCATCGCCCGCTGGATGGCGGCATGGGCCTTTAACATGGTGTTGCGCCCCACGATGTGGTCGCTCAGGTAGGCGTCCCAATCGGAAAAATATTGGCCGCTCGTGACCGCTTCGGCGGTGGCCGCCGGTTTGGCGGCTAAGGCGCGGTTTTCATAATATGACACCGCCTTTTCGGGCAATGCAAACGACAGCACCGGCACGGCCACCAGAATGCCGCCAAATGCGACCAATAACGCGCGGTTTGCGAATTTTTGCAGCATAGGCCTCCCCCCCCTTAAAAGCGGAAATAGATAAACGGGTTAAAGGACGAACTGATGAGCCACACGACCGACAGGCCGAACACCACCAGCGCCCAGACGTTGGCGCCCAAGGTCAGCACGCCGCCCTTCTGCTGTTCCCGTTTGCGCAGCCAAGCGGCAAACGGGATGCAGCCGATGCAGGCTGCGAGCAGCTCCACACTGTATTCATTCAGACAGTACAGCGTCAGCCGGTTGAGGCCCTGGGCGGGCGTAAACATGGCCTGCACATACCAGACCACCTGGTCAAGCGATTCGGCGCGGAACAGCACCCAGCCCAGCACAACCAGCACAAAGGCATAGGCCCAGCGCACCACCTGCGGCAGATGGTCCAGCAGCCGGTTCAGTACCAGCTTTTCCAGCAGCAGCAGTACGCCGAAATACAGGCCCCACAGCATAAAATTCCAGGCCGCGCCATGCCAAATACCGGTCAATACCCAGACGGCCAGCAGGTTGAACACCCACCGCCCCTTGCTGCACCGGTTGCCGCCCAACGGAATGTACACATAATCGCGGAACCAGGTGGACAGCGAGATATGCCACCGCCGCCAAAACTCGGTGATCGACCGCGAAATATACGGATAATTAAAGTTCTCTAGGAAGTGAAAGCCCAGCACCCGCCCCAGGCCGATGGCCATATCCGAGTAGCCGGAAAAGTCAAAATAGATCTGCAACGTGTAGGCCAAAGCGCCCAGCCAGGCAATATCCCAGGTCAGTTCCCCGGCAGACAGGCCAAAGGCCCGGTCGGCGATCTGGCCCATGGTGTTGGCCAGCAGCATTTTCTTACCTAGACCGATCATAAACCGGCGCACGCCTTCGGCGGCTTCGTCGAGCGATTCATGCCGCCGCACAATCTCGGCCGCCACAGTCTGATACCGAACAATCGGGCCCGCAATGAGCTGCGGAAACAGCGCTACATACAGCGCCACATGCAGCGGATTTTTCTGTACTGGGGCATCCCCGCGCGCCACATCGATGACATAGCTGAGTCCCTGGAAGGTAAAGAACGAAATACCGATGGGCAGCACGATTTCAGGCACCGGCAGCGACAGACCGAACACGCTGTTTGCGGTCGATAGCAGCAGGCCGGTGTATTTATAATAGATAAGCAATCCGAGTCCGATCACGCTGGCAAGGGTCACCCCAAGCCGGGGCCGCTGCACGGCAATCCGGCCGCAAATATAATTGACGGCAATCGAGAGCAGCATGACGAATACGAACACCGGCTCGCCCCAGGCGTAAAACATCAGGCTGAACAGCAGCAGGATGTTGTTGCGCGCCTCCCGAAACCGTTCAGGAATGGCGAAATACAGGACAAACAAGGCCGGTAAAAACAGGAAAATAAAAATACAACTGCTAAAGGACATGGTCTCACCGTTTTTTCTATTATGAAATCGTTTCTTATTTTACCAGATTCCCAGGGAAAAAGCAAAGAAAAAACGGACAGGCTTTCGCCTGTCCGTTGTGGGTTACCAGAGTGAAACTTACTTCAGGGTTACCTTTGCGCCAGCTTCTTCCAGCTGAGCCTTGATGGACTCTGCATCTTCCTTGGAAGCGCCTTCCTTGATGATGGACGGAGCGCCGTCTACCTTCTCCTTGGCTTCCTTCAGGCCCAGGCCAGTGATCGCACGAACAACCTTGATAACGTTGATCTTGGAAGCACCAGCTTCGGTCAGCTCAACGTCAAACTCGGTCTTCTCTTCAGCAGCCGGAGCAGCAGCGCCGCCAGCAGCACCTGCAACAGCAACCGGCATAGCCGATACGCCAAATTCTTCTTCCAGAGCCTTAACCAGCTCAGCCAGTTCCAGAACCTTCAGGCCCTTTACGGCTTCCATAATCTCAGCAACAGTCATGGTAATAAACCTCCAATTTTTTAAATTTAATTAAAATACGTCAAACGCTGCATTATTCAGCAGCAGCTTCCTCCGCAGCGGCTTCCTTCGGAGCCACCAGGGTGGATACCAGAGCTTCGCCGTCCTCGGTCTTCTTTGCGATGTTATCAAGCGCAATAACAAGCTGAGTAATCGGGAAGTTGAAGCCGTACAGAACCTGCGCGATGAGGCCCTCGCGGCTCGGCATCTCGGCAAGCTTCAGAACCTCGGCAGCGGGGATTGCCTCGCCTTCCAGGTAGCCAGCCTTGATCTTAAAGTTGTCATGCTTCTTGGCGTACTCATTGAGGATCTTCGCAGCAGAAACAACGTCGTCGTTCATGCTGATCGCCAGAGCAGTGGTGCCGTTCAGGTGCTCGTCGAACAGGTCGAAACCGAGTTCCTTCGCAGCGAAACGGATCATGGTGTTCTTGATAACTGCGTATTCAACGCCAGCTTCACGTAGCTCACGGCGGAGCTTGGTGTCATCCTCAACGTTGATGCCCTTATAATCGACCAGAACGCCCGCCGGGGAATTCTTGATCTTCTCTACCAAAGAAGCGACCAGAGCCTTCTTTTCTTCCAGAACCTTTGCATTCGGCATCTTGTTTCACCTCCATAAAATAAAATGTCCTCTTGTGCAAAGACACAAGAGGACACACAATTAACCAATTCACGTGTGCTGACCTCGGCGGGCGGCGAATATGCGCCTTTCAGACCTTGCGGTCGCCTGCTGTCTTTGACCAAGCTCTTATATTATATAGATTCCACGCCTGTTTGTCAAGCGTTTTTTCTACTTTCTTTGCCGGGGGCAGAAAAAATACCGTCCGAGTGCTCGGACGGTATTTGAAATTTTAGCCCATCATTCTTGCGGTGCTGATCTTGATGCCAGGGCCCATGGTGGAAGCTACCACGCAGGACTTGACATACTGGCCCTTTGCAGCCGCCGGCTTTGCCTTGATGATCGCACCCATCAGCGCGTCAAAGTTGTCCTTCAGCTTTTCCGGGCCAAAGGAAGCCTTGCCGATCGGGCAGTGGATGATGTTGGTCTTGTCCAGACGGTATTCGATCTTACCAGCCTTGGACTCCTGAACAGCCTTGGCAACGTCCATGGAAACCGTACCAGCCTTCGGGTTCGGCATCAGGCCCTTGGGGCCCAGGATCTTACCCAGACGGCCAACAACGCCCATCATGTCCGGGGTTGCGATAACAACGTCATAGTCAAAGAAGTTCTCGTTCTGAATCTTGGCAACCATATCTTCTGCCCCAACGTCTTCTGCGCCAGCAGCAACAGCTTCGTCAGCCTTCGGG